>JBHHYG010000004.1:0-34659 GCA_046757445.1 Acidobacteriota bacterium | reverse complement strand
CCACGCCCCGTTGAGAAATGCGGGCCAGGGACAGAAGAATGAGCGACGGCCGGAATCGTTTGATTGCCGCGCCCGGAGGTGCATGGAGCCTACGTGAAGGGCACGGATACGTGATCCACGTAGACCACCGGGGCGAGGAGCCGGTGGCTTTCGCGGAGTCCGTGGCGCGAGGGCTCGATGACCACCCTCGTTGGCTGGATTGTCGTTATCTCTATGATGAGGCGGGTTCACGAATCTACGAGAAGATCACCGAACAGCCCGAGTACTATCTGACGCGCACCGAGGCCTCCATTCTCGCGCGGCAGGCGAACCGGATCCGCGACAAGGTGGGCGATGTTGCCGTCGTCGAGCTGGGCTCCGGTAGCTCGTTGAAGACGCGGCATATTCTCGACGCATGGACTTCACGACTGGAGAGCCGCTACGTTCCCGTCGATATCAACATCAGCGCCCTCGAGGCTGCCTGTCGTAGTCTGGCCGCCCACTACCCACTCTTGGCCGTGGAAGGCGTGGCCGCTTCTTACGAGCGGGGCTTGTCTTTGGTCTCGTCACTATCACCGTTGATGCTCGTTTTCTTGGGCTCCACCGTTGGCAACCTCAACAATGTCGAACTCGACGCCTTCCTCGAAACGGTCTCCGCCTGCCTGACCCACGGCGACCACTTTCTTCTCGGTGTCGACCTGGTCAAAGCCCCGACCATCCTCGAGGCGGCGTATAACGACGAGGCTGGTTGGACGGCTCGTTTTACTCGAAACCTGTTCGAGCACATGAACAGAAGACTGGGCACCGACATTCCCCTGGAGGCGATCGAGCACGTCGCCGTGTACAACGACCGTATGGAGCGTATCGAGATCTATGCTCGCTTTACCCGTCAGGTAGACCTTGAGCTCGGGCTGATTCAAAGGCACTTTCGTATCGCCGCCGGCGAGATGGTGCTGATCGAGATCAGCCGTAAATTCCATGCTCCCGAGGTGGCGGCCAACGCCGCTAGATTCGGCTTCTTGCTGGAGGAAGTGCTCACCGATCCCGCCGAGCTTTTCGGCCTCTTGGTATTGTCACGGGCGAGAGCCACGCCGGTCGCCGACAACCGCAGGAGGATGCTGGAAACGCAGCTGGCGCGGCTTCGCGCCCGCACCTACGAGCTGATCGGTCCGCTGCAGGAAGATGAGCAAGACGGCAGGCATCTTGAATGTAGAAAAAGAGTCCTTTTCGAGCTCGGGCAGACCTGCAAGTTCGAAGAGCGGTGGGTTGGGCAGGTATCGAAGAGGTCTTCGTGGTTGGAGCAATCATCACCGCCCCAGGCCGGTTTCTTCTGCCCCTCGTGTGCCGGCGCCGAAACGATCGGCGAGGCTGGCGGCCGCACGGACTGGAACCATCAAGTGGAGGAGCTGGAGAGGGTTCGCCGGGTGACCACTCGAAAGCTCAGGGAAGTGCCGCTCGATCCTACTCGACCGCTGACTGCCGCCGGCCATGTCTACCAGATGGTGATCCGACACGAGGCCCACCATCAAGAGCGCATTCTGCAGGCGATCGCCACCGACGAGGATCTGGTGTACGAGGCGCCGTTCGATGGATCGCTTCCGCCGCGGCCTGATCGCGTACTGGCGGGCGAGCAGGTGTTGGTCCCGGCCGGGTCATTCTGGATGGGTAGCGACGATACCTCCCTCGCCTTCGATTACGAACGGCCCCGCCACCGAGTGGAGCTCGCCGCCTACTGGATCGATACCGCGCCGGTCACCAACGGCCGCTTCCTGGCCTTCGTCATGGCCGGCGGATATCAGGATCAGGCGCTGTGGAGCGAAGACGGCTGGAAGTGGAAGCTTCGGGTGGGCGCCGAGGCGCCTCTTCACTGGCAGGCCCACGGGGGCCAGTGGAGAGTGCGCATCTTCGGGAGGTGGAGGTCGATGGACCCCGTCCGGCCGGTGATGCATTTGTCCTACTTCGAGGCCGAGGCATACTGTCGCCGGGCCGGCAAGCGTCTGCCTTCGGAGGCGGAGTGGGAAAAGGCTGCCGCCTGGGATCCGGCGCGACGACGGGCCCACCGCTACCCTTGGGGGGAGGGCAGGCCCACCGGTAACCTGGCCACCCTCGATCAGCGCCTGTCGGAACCCGCTCCGGTAGGCTCCTATCCCCGTGGACGGAGTTTTTATGGCTGTCATCAGATGGTGGGCGACGGCTGGGAATGGACCTCGAGCCCGTGTCGTCCTTAGCCCGGGTTCGAGGATTTCCTTCGCCGGGGCGGCCCCGGGGCCGCCTTCGGTACCGAGCCTCGTGTGCTCCGGGGTGGCTCCTGGGCAACGCCCGCGGTCGCTATTCGCAATACCCGACGCAGCTGGGCGTTGCCACACAGCGTCCGCCTGTTCGCCGGCTTTCGCTGCGCCGCCGATGCTTGAGGGGTGAAGGGTGCGGAGGAGCTGGTTTCGCGAATGCCCGGATACGCCAGTGCGAGCAGAGGATGGTGTAAAGTGCCACGCGTTACGCTGCCCAGCGAACGGTCTGGGCGGATCCGGGCTCTTGGGGATCCGAGCGCCCGAGGGGCGCACCGCCGATTACTCGCATACGCAACTAGCCTGTAACCAACCCGTCTCATCAGACAAAGAGACCATTGGCAGATAGGCACGAAGAGTCTGACCGGCGCCTGGTCGACCTGATGGTCGACTACCAGCGAGGCAAGCTGGAGGCGTTCGAGCAACTCTGGGTGGCAATTTCTGTCAATATCCGCAACTACCTCGCCTCGTTATGTCGCGATTTCGATCGCGCCGAGGACCTACTGCAGGAGACATTTCTTCAAGTGCACCGCTCCCGTCATACCTATAGCCCGCCGCGACCCGTCAAGCCCTGGATTTTCGGCATCGCCCGCTACGTTTACTTGATGGACCGCAGGTCGCGAGGCCGAAAGAGCAAGCACGAGTCAACGTCCAGGGACGGTTTGCCGGAGCTGGCGGTGGAGGGAATCGCCAACAATCTGCCGGCGACCGAGGGATTGGTGTGGGCTCTCGAACAGTTAGCCGATGATCGACGGGAAGCGGTCTTGCTCCACCACGTATGGGGATTTAGCTTCCGAGAGATCGGCTCGATGCTGGGAATCAGCGAAAGGGCGGCGAAGCTGCGCTCTTTTCGGGGCATCCAGAAGCTTCGCGAGCTGCTCACCGACAAAGAAAGCGGATAGATGAGCGAGACACCCAAGCTGCCAGAAAGGTTGCGGGAAGCGGTCGCCGTGGATCTGAGGCCGGTGCGGCCACTAGCATCCCCGTGGCGGCGAGTGCTATGGGTGGCGCCGGTGGTGGCGCTGATCCTCGTCTTCGCGATCGCCCACTTCGGAGTGAGGCCGGACCTCAATCACCTCAGCCCCTGGCTCTCGTGGCTGCCGGTGGGCGTGCAGCTGATGATGGGGTTGGCTCTCCTGGCACTGGCGTTGCAGGAAGCCGTGCCTGGCATGGGAATCTCCCGCACCGTGGTAGTCTGCTTCTGCCTGCTGGCGCTGGGGCTCCATGTCGGCGTCAACCTGCTGATCTGGTTGAGCTACCCGATGGGAACCGCCAATTTTCTGCAGAGCTGGTGGAATTGTTTCCACTACGAGGTTCTTCTGGGTATCCCGCTTCTGGTGGTCATCACCGTGCTGGCCGCTTCAGCTCTACCCGTACGACCGAGAACCGTCGGGCTGCTCAGCGGCGCTGGTGCCGGCATCATGTCGGATGCTTCCTGGCGCATGATCTGCCCGATCACCACCCCTTACCATGTGCTGCTGGCGCACGGCGGCGGGATTCTCTTGCTTGCCGGCACCGGCTATCTGCTGGGCTGGCTGTGGGAGCGGAATCGGGCCGGCGGCATATCTGAGGGGTCGGTCTGCCCCAGATAGCCCACATTTCTCAACGGGTCTTGAAGCGAGCGGTCGCAAGGGCCGCGAGGACAAGACGTGCGCCGTCAGGGCCGCTCTTGCGGGCTTCGGCTGGCTCCATCGGCAGCCACCTGGCGGCTCCTCACCCCTCCAGTCATAGCTGTCAACGGCGAAATCTTGCCAGCTACCTGAAACCAACCCCCCAGGGTCGGCAAAGGTACCCGTAGAACCCCTATCACAGGTGTGTCGGGCACGAGTGAGGAGATACGAGATGGAGACTGCACTAGCGATTTCGCAGGCGAAGTACTGGCACCTGAAGCAGGTCGACCTGTTCCATGGCCTTGCCAGCTCGGAGGTTCGCCAGCTGGGGGATTTCTTCGACACCGATCTCTACGAGCAGGGCACGCAAATCTACTGTGCGGGGGACCTCAGCGATCGTATCTACGTGTTGAAGTCGGGCAAGGTGAAGCTGTCGAAGACAGCGGAGGACGGCAAGGAATTCATTCTTTATTTCATCCGGCCGGGTGAGGTCTTCGGTGAGCTTGCTATCACCGGCCAGGCCCTGCGCAGTGGTAGCGCCACGGTCGTGGAGGACGCCTTCGTCTGTAGCATCCGGCGGGAGCATTTCGAGGATTTCATCCTTCGCAACCCCGACGTCGCTCTGGAGATCTCCAAGATCATCGGTGAGCGCAAGCAGAAGATCGAGCAGCGGGTGCTCGATCTGGTGACCAAGGACGTTCGCACCCGGCTAGCCCACACCCTGGGGCAGCTGGCCGACGAGTTCGGCCTCGAGGAAGAAGATGGGAGGATGCGGATTGACCTGCGGCTCACCCAATCGGACCTCGCGCAGCTGGTTGGTTCCACCCGCGAGACCACCAGCACGGTCTTCAACGAGTTCCGTCGCGACGGCTTGGTCGAGTCCGAGGGTCGCTCGATCTGGGTTCTCAACCACGATGCCCTGAGCGAATATAGCTGGATGCCGCGCCTGGAGCACTCGAGCAAGGCCGCCTAGCCCGCATTTCTCATCGGTCTAGAGTCGAGATGCCTCCCGAGACCTCTTGAATCTAGCGGCCCTGTGCCTCCGGGCCGCTTGTCTCGCTCACCCCGTTCGGGTATCAAGGCAGCTGCAGATTCCCTCATCCTTTGCGCGGCTCCTGGTCGTGGTTCCCGTGGAGACATGCGGGCGAGACGGGGTTGCTCTCTTCAGGAGGCAAGATGATCAAGAAGACTCACGTCGCTCTGGCGGCGGCGCTGGTGGTCCTTGTCGTCGCCTCGGCCGGCCCGGCAGCGGCACAGCTCGAGACCGAGGCCCCGGACAACAGCAAGCGACCCCTTACCCACCAGGATTACGATTCCTGGAAACGTATCCAAGGTGAGAAGATCTCGGCGGACGGCCAGTGGGTACTCTATGCGGCAAATCCACAGGAGGGTGACGGCGAGCTCGTTGTCCATCATGTCGTGGAGGGTACCGAATATCGATATCCGCGCGGCAAGGACGCTCGTTTCACGACCGACGCCTCTCACGTGGTTTTTCTCATCGCACCGCTGGAAGAGGATAAGAAGGCGGCGCGCAAGGAGAAGAAGAAGCCGGAGGAGATGCCGAAGGCGGCCCTGGGCATCATGGATCTGGCCACCGGCGAAGTAACCACGGTGGAGCGGGTGAAGAACTTCATGCTGCCCGAGAAGGCCGGCGGCTGGGTGGCCTACCTGAAGGAAGGCACGGCGAGTAAAAGGTCCGCCGAGGGGACGGAGGTCGAGGAGAAGAAAGCCGCGGGGGAGCCGGAGAAGCAGAAGGGTGGAAGCGAAAGTGAAGAGAAGAAGGAGTTCGGCACACCGCTAGTCTTGCGGTCGCTAACGGACGGCGGCGAGTGGAGCGCGAAATCGGTGACGGAGTACCGGTTCACCCGGCACGCCGAGTACCTCCTCTACATCGTCTCCAGCGAGGAAGAGCCACAGACCGACGGCGTCTATGCCTACGTTCCGAGCACCGGCGTCGGCAGTGCCCTGCTGGCCGGCAAGGGAGATTATCGCCGCTGGGCCATGGACAAGAACGAGACCCGCCTGGCTTTCGTTACCGACCGCGACGATCAACAGGCCGATGAGCCCACCTTCAGCCTCTACGGCTGGAAGCCTGGTGATGCGCAGGCAACGCTGTGGGTATCCCATTCCACCACCGCCGGCTTTCCTGACGGTTACGCGGTCAGCGACAAGTCGGATCTCGCCTTCAACAAGGGCGGTGAGATCGTTCTGTTCGGCATCAAGGAGAGGCCGCAGACCAGGGCTGCCGGCGACGACGACGAAGCGGACGAGGAAGAGAAAGCTGTCTTCGACCTCTGGCACTGGAACGACCCGTATCCACAGCCACAGCAGCTGGTGATGCGCGAGGAAGTGGAGAACCAGACCTGGGAGTCCGTCTATCACATTGACAGCGGCTCGTTCGTGCAGCTCGCTGACGAGGCCGTTCCCGACGCCAGCCTTTCGCGAGATGGTCGGGTGGCCTTCGCGCAGACCAACGTTCCCTACACCAAGCTGATTTCCTACGACGGCCGGTACATCGACGCCTATATCATCGATACCAGCACGGGCCAGCGCGTACTGGCAGCAACGAAAGTCTTCCGGCGCGCCAGCCTGTCGCCGGGGGGGCGGTTTGTCATTTGGTTCGACGACAAAGACTACGATTGGTACGCCTATGACATTGCCAGCGGCAAAACCAGCAACGTCACCGCATCGCTGGATGTGCGGCTCGAGCGTGAAGATCACGACACGCCGAACCCCGCCCCGCCTTATGGCCTCGCCGGCTGGACCGATGACGATCGCTCGATGGTCGTGAACGACCGCTACGACATCTGGGAGGTCCGCCCCGATGGCTCGGGTGCGCGCATGATCACCGAGGGCTACGGGCGCGCCAACGGCTTGTCATTCCGATACCTTCGCCTCGACCCCGATGCCACCACCATCGACCCCAACGCCCCTATGCTCCTGCGGGCCACCCATGAAGCGACGATGTCCAGCGGCTTTTGGCGCGATCGAGTCAACGGCAGCCAGCCACCCAGCAAGTTGCTGATGGCTGACAAGAGCTTCAGTACGCCGGTCAAGGCCAAGGAGGCCGATCTGCTGCTTTTCACCCGCTCGTCGTTCGATGAGTTTCCCGATCTCTGGGTGGGCGACATGGATTTCGCTGCGACCAAGGTTTCCAACCTCGGTGCACAGATGGAGCCTTTCATTTGGGGAAAGGCGGAACTACGGGATTTTCACAGCGCCGACGGCAACCCGTTGAAGGGCATCTTCATGAAGCCCGACAACTTCGACCCGGCTAAGAGATACCCATTGTTAGTCTATATTTACGAGACTCTTCACCAGGGGTTACATCGCTTTCGCAGTCCCTCGCCAGGAACCTCGATCAACCCTTCCTACTATGTGAGTAACGGCTACCTGCTATGGATGCCGGACATCGAGTACAAGACCGGCTATCCGGGTAAGGACGCGCTGAAGTGCGTGCTGCCGGGTATCAACATGCTGGTGGAGGAGGGCGGCATCGCCCCCGATCGCATCGGCATTCAGGGGCACTCCTGGGGCGGGTACCAAATCGCCTACATGGTGACGCAGACCGACATCTTCGCAGCCGCCGAGGCTGGCGCCCCAGTGGTCAACATGACCAGCGCCTACGACGGCATCCGCTGGGGCAGCGGTAGGGTGCGTCAGTTCCAGTACGAGAGGACACAGAGCCGTCTGGGGGCGAGCCTGTGGGAAGTACCCCTGCGCTACGTTGAGAACTCGCCGCTGTTTTGGGCCGACAAGATCAGCACACCGCTACTCATGTTACACAACGACGGTGATACCGCGGTGCCCTGGTATCAGGGCATCGAGATGATCATGGCCATGCGGCGATTGGGGGAGGAAGCCTACATGCTCAACTACAACGGCGAGCCCCACGGCCTTCGCAAGCGCGCTAACCAGAAGGACTGGACCGTGCGCATGGCCGAGTTCTTCGACCACTTCCTGAAGGGCGATCCGGCGCCGGCCTGGATGACAGAAGGCATCAGGGCCTGGGAGAAGGGCAAGACGTCGAAGTGAGGAAGCGGGGCTAGTCTTTCCAGGTGGCGCGAGGGTAGCGTTGCAGCAGGCCGTCCTCGGCGATCAGGGCCTCGATCTCGTCCATCTCCATGGGCAGGAAGCCCGAGAGGTTCTCAGCGCCGTCCTCGGTAATCAAGATCATATCCTCGAGGCGGAGGTAGAGCTTTTCCTCAGGCACACGGAACTGTGGCTCGATGGTGAAAACCATGCCGGGCGCCAGCACACCGTCGCTGTCGCCGACGTCGTGCACCGCCATGCCGACGCCGTGGCCGAGGCTGCCGCCGGGTCGGCCCGCGGAGCGCACGTAGGCGTCGACGAAGCGGCTGGCTGACTCCCTGTAGTAGGGCTTGGAGAAATTCCAGCGCTCGAGAATTTGCTGCATCTCATTGCCTACCGCCTGCTTGACGGGCTGCACGTCGCCGGGGCGGATATGATCGAGGATGGCCTTGTAGGTTGCGAGGTAGAAGCCATACAGCTCCCGCTGCCAGCCGTTGAAGTGTCCGTTGACCGGCCACTGGCGGGTGACGTCGCTGCTGTAGTAGCCATAGTCGGGAGCGTAATCCATCAACACCAGCTCACCGTCGCGCAAGCGCCGCTTGCCGGCGTGGTAGTGCGGAAACCAAGCATTGGGCCCGGAGGCGATCAGCGAGTAGTAGGCATCGGCTTGGGCACCGTTACGGAAGTAGATGAACTTGGCCACGCCATCGAGTTCGTACTCCATCAAGCCGGGCTCCGTCGAACGCATCGCCTCCATGATCGCCAGGCCTGCCAGCCGTGTCGACTTGCGGATCAGCTCGATCTCCCGGGGACTCTTGAGCAGGCGCATCTGATCGAGGATGGGGGAGAGATCTGCGACCTCGATGCCTGGGAAGCGCTCGTGAATGAGGTTGACCAGGTGCTTTTCCCGCGACGGGCGGCCGTCCCAGGGATCGTTGGCAATGTCGTTGGCCGCCCTCCTCCCCAGGTCGCGGCTGGTCGCCACGCCCTCGGCCGGCTGATAGGGGGTGTAGAGGGTGGGTGGTGATCCGGTATGAGCGTAGCGGGCCAGATGATCGCTCAGCCGATCGGTTTCGTGAACCTCGTCGACGCCGGTGAGCTTGCGGATCAGCTCCACGTCCTCGGCGGTGAGGATCTTGCCCTCAGTGCGCTCGCGACGGTCGTCACGGTCCGGTAGGTAGAGGCTGGTGCGACGGCTGGCGCCGTCCAGCAAAAGGTAGGCGTGCGGAGTCTCGAGGCCACAGAGATAGTAGAACTCGTTCGACTGGCGAAAACGCACATAGCCGACGGGCGTGGGAGCACCCTGAACCAGGGCCAGCCCATCCACCCCGATTGCATCGTAGAGCGCCTGGCGCCGGGCAATGAACTCTTCGGCGGGAAAATCGTTGTTGAACAGAGGCGCGTCCTGGGCGGCAACGATCGAGCCGACCAGGACACCTGAGAGCAGGACTGCGGTCAACGTCTGGGCGAATTTCATTCATCCCCCTGGGGGTAATGTGCGGTTGTCGTGGCACGTCAGCATGGGCCGGGAAGCTCCCTTCAGTAAAGCGGAGATGCCGGGCTGGCGTGGCTTTTGACCTGCCCAATGGTAGCCGATACCGTCATGGTCGAGGTAGATGGCAATGTTTGCGGACGAGGCGTGAGGCTTGGGTCCGATGTGGAAGCGGCGAGCTCCTGACTTAGCTCGGAGGACGATTCGGACGGCGCTGCTGTCGCTGCTCCTGGTGCAGGCCGCGACGGGACCGGCGGCCGCTGGTCAGGAACCGACACAGCCACCGGCGAAAGCGGTCGAGACCTTCGATGCCGCCTGGCGGATCGTCCAGGAAACCCACTTCGATCCCCACTTCAATGGAGTCGACTGGCTAGCAGTGGGTGCCGAGCTGCGGCCGAAGGCCGAGGCTGCCCGGAACATTGACGAGCTACGGGTGGTGCTGTGCGAGATGTTGGGGCGCCTGCGGCAGTCGCACTTCCGGCTCTGGTCGCGAGAGATGATCGAGCCCCTCGAGTTTGGGAGGCTGCGCGCGGCACCCGGGCAAGCCGGGCGGCGAGGGGAGTTCAGGGCTGCGGATAGGTCCGGCGAAGTGGGGTTCGAGGTGGCCCTCTTGGATGGTCGTTTTTTTGTCAGCCGCATCGAGCCCGGCGGCGGTGCCGACAGTGCCGGGGTACAACCGGGTTGGCAAGTTCAAAGCCAGGGAGCGACGGAGCTCAGCGTCCAGCTCGAGAGACTTCCAGAAGGAATCAACAGGCGTGTCGCCGAGTTTCAAGCCGAGCGTGCAGTGGTCTCTCGCCTGGCGGGACCGCCGGGGTCGAGTGTTGTCGTGCCCTTCCTCGACGTCGCCGACGAGCCGGTAGAGCTCGAGCTCGAGCGAAGAATAAAGATTGGCGAGGTGGTCAAATTCGGGAATCTCCCGCCGCTGGTTGCACGGCTCGAACGTAACAGTTTGGTGACGGCTTCGGGCGTGGAGGTCGGAGTGATCCGCTTCAATATCTGGCTGCCACCGCTGGCCTCCGAGTTCGATGAGGCCATCGATGAGTTGAGGGGGACTGACGGAATCATCGTCGACCTGCGCGGCAACCCCGGCGGTGTGGGGGGGATGGTCATGGGGATCGCCGGCCACTTTCTCGATGATCCGATCTCGCTGGGATCGATGAGAATGCGGGACACTGCGCTTCATTACGTCGTCAACCCGAGGCAGGTCAACCCGGCCGGGGAGCGAGTGGAGCCCTTTGCGGGGCCATTGGCCGTGCTCGTCAGCGCCAGCACGGCCAGCACATCGGAGGTTTTTGCCGGTGGCCTGCAGGCGATCGGCCGGGCGCGAGTCTTCGGTCAGCGGTCGATGGGCGCCGTGCTACCGTCGCTTCTCGACCGGCTGCCGAACGGTGATGTGCTGCAGCATGCCATCGCGGATTTCACCACCGCCTCCGGGGAACGACTGGAGGGGCGTGGAGTCGTGCCCGACATGACAGTAGCGTTGTGCAGAGAGGATTTACTGTCGGGCCGGGATGCTACGCTCGACGCCGCGGTGAGGTGGATCGAACGACAGAGCAGGGAAATCGGGGGCACCCCAAAGGGCTCACGAGGTGAAACCAGATGATCAAGGAGAGGCGATGAACAGGCGTGGATGGGTCCGAGGTTGGTTGGCGAGGTTCGCTTCGATCTTGGTTCTGGCGGCCCTGCCCCCCACCATGGTGGTTGCGTCGTTGACGGGGGCGCAGGATGCGCAGGAGCTGCCGCCCGTATCCGAGGTCATCGCCGCGTACGTGGCGGCGATCGGTGGCCAGGAGCAAATCCTTTCCCACCGATCGAGCCATGCGGCTGGCCGCTTCGAGCTTCCCGGCCAAGGCTTGGTCGGCAGCATCGATATCTACGCCGCAGCTCCCAACAAGCTGCTGGTGACGACGGATTTCGAGGGTGTGGGGCGAACGCGCACCGGCTTTGACGGCGAGGTCGGCTGGGCGACGGATCCGATGATGGGACCGCGGCTGCTACGGGGAAAGGAGCTCGAGCAGCTGCGGGACGAGGCGGATTTCTATTCCGAGTTGCACGATCCTGCAAATTTTGTCTCCATGGAGACCGTCGCGGCGGTGGAATTCGACAGTGGGCCGTCGTACAAGGTCAGGCTAGTCAGGCATTCCGGCCGTGAGTTCTTCGAGTATTTCGATCGCCAGACCGGACTGATGGTAGGACATCAGGGCACGCAGGATTCAGTGATGGGCTCGATCGAGGTAACCTCCATCTTCGCCGATTACAAGGAGTTCAGCGGCATGCTGGTGCCCGCCAAGGTCAGCCAGCAGTACGGGCCGGGCCAGTCGGCCGTGACAACCTTGATGGCGGTGGAGTTCGACAACGTCCCAGCCGACCGGTTCGAGCCGCCCGCCGAGATCAAAGCCCTGCTCGGTACCTAGCCCGCAGCAGGAATCCGTTGAGAAATGCGGGCTAGGGCTTGATCGCGTCGACAGCTTGGGCGGTGCTCAGGTAGATACCGTTGAAGAGCAGCTTGAAGGTGCCGTGGGGCTGGGCGCGGAAGTCGATCTCGGGCCCGAACAGAAACAGCTTGCCCCGGCCGACGGTGGCCGCGATCGCCGCTACCCCGTCCTCGAGGTAACCCTCACCCCAAGCCCAGCCGCTCCGCAGGGGCTTGTCGCCGAACCAGGCGACAGGATTAACGCCGCTGGCCGCGGCATTTGGCCGGAGCTTGAAAACAGGGCTGTTACGGAAGAAGACCTCGGCCCTGTCGCTCATGCCGTAGGCGAGGGGGTTGTGGTTGTCGACGTGGACCTCGAGCACCGATCCCGGCACATAGTACTTTTCCCGCGGCAGCGGCCGTACTGTACCGTCGGGGAGTCGCTCGAGAAGGGCATTCTCGATCGGCAGGCCAAGGTGGGCGGCAATGCTCGTGGAGCTACCGATCGCCACCACCGTGCCCCCATCCTCGAGGAACTGGCGTAGCTGTGGCACGGTCTTGGAGATGGTTGTGCTGCCCAGGCGGTCCCGATACTCGGGTGGAATCTCTGCAGGCTCCGGCGGCGCGCCACCACGGCGGAAGCGACCCTGGCTGAGGTTGTCCGATTGTGGGATGGCACCGCTGTCGAAGATCAGTACGTCGTACCTGCTGCTCAGGTTGCCGGCGTCGAGGGTTGGCGGATAGACAACCTCGTAGGGGAACTCGAACTGCTCGAGCAACCAACGTGTCCAACCGGAAGGAATGGAGCCGCCGTAGCGGTCCCATAGCCCGATGCGCACGGGGCGCAATCCCAGCGCCGGGCCGTTGGGTGCCGAGGAGGTTCCCGCGAAGGTGAGGCCCCTTTCCCGGGCCAGATCCTGTAGACGCTTCAGCGTCGAGGGGCGGGCGGGAATGTAGATGGTGCCGGCCTCGTAGGACTTGCCGTTGGCGCGGAACGATCGTCGCAACCAGTAGACCTCCTCGCCGCTGGCCAGCATTTCGTTCACGGCGATGAAAGCGTCGTTGACCTGATGGCTGAGGAGGAAGCCCACTGCACCGCTGGTGTGGCTGATCAGCCCGCGGGGCGTTTCCGCCAACCCCTCGATCTTCTCGAACGGGCCAGCGAAGCCGTCGAGAATGCGATCGAAGCGAACTCCCATCTGATAGGCGAGGGTCCAGCCGGTGACGTCGTAGGGTGGTGTCGGCGGGCCGCCGGGGTAGGGAATGTCGTCCGGGTGATCCTGGGGCTCGAACGCGTCCATGACGAAGGGCCGGAAAGCCTGGGCGGCGAGCACCACGTAGGAGCCGGCGGGATATTCTCTGCCCGCCACCGAGAAGTCGCGTGGTGCCCGATGCACGGTAATACCGTTCTTGATCAGCGCATTCACGAACTTGGTGGCGGTGAGGAAATCAGGCTGGTCGGAGGGCAAGATGAAGCCCCGAGGATCACGCGCCCCCGGCGCATGCAGGATCGTTTCGTACAACTCCGCCGGCACGGTGTTGGCGCCGCGGAAGTCGCCGCCGGGGAGAGTGCTAGGGGCACTGCCGCTACCAGCGTGGTTGCCCTTGTTTTTCGCCTCGGTGACCGCGGCCTCGACGGCGGCGATGCGCTGGGGGTGGATGGTCCAATGGTCACGGCTGCCTCGCTCGATCGAGTTCTTTCCCATGCGGTAGATGTTGTACAGAAAGTTCTCCCTCTCTCGTGAGGCGATATCCAGGACCGCCCGGTTGGCGGTGATGGAATACTCGATGGATTGGCGCAGGTGCCACTCCTGTGGCGCGACGGGATACGGCTGGTCGCCGTTGGGGAGCTGGCGTTGCGGGACGAAAGGGATCTTGGTGGGCGTCGGGTTGCCGACGGTTTCGGTGAGCAGGCCGATCATGTTGTGAAAGTAGGGGGTAGTGCGCAGCCCACCGTTCCACCAGGTCGAATAGCTCGACCCCGATCGCATCGTCGCGCCCGGCTTGCCCTCGGCGGCGAAGCGACTGTGCATGGCCGAACCCACCATGTCGAGCTCGAGCGGCACCAACGGGTCGTAGTTGTAATTGAATGGATTACGGAACGGTGGCGCGAACAGGACGGTCCCGGCCGGGCCGGTCTGGTGGTGGTTGTAGACGATTTGCGGGAACCACCTCCGATAGAGAATACGATTGATGGCCTCGGTCTCGGGCTGGTTGGACATGTAGAAGTCGCGATTATTGTCGTGCCCCACATACTTCTGGTACAGGCGTGGCAGGCCACGCGTGCTGCGCTTGTGCGGATCCGGGTTGCGCATGTACCAGTCGGCCACCAGGTCGAGCCCGTCGGGGTTGACGCAGACAGCCAGCAGGATATCGTCATGGAGAAAGCGTAGGGTCTCGGGATCGTCCCTGCTCGCCATCTGGTAAACGAGCTCCATGAGCTGCTGGGCGCCGAGCGTTTCGGTAGCATGCAGGCCGCCGTCGATCCACACTACCGCCTTGCCGTCGCTTGCCAGAGCGCGCGCCTCCTCATCGCTCAGCCCTTCCGCCAGAGCCAGTCGCCGGGCGATGGTCCGGTAACGCGCGAGATCGCGGTGGTTGGCGGGAGAGGTGAGGATGGCCATCAACATGGTTCGGCCCTCGGCGGTGGTGCCGATTTCCTCCAGGCTCATGCGATCGGACTCGCGGGCCAGCTTTTTCCAATATGCGGTCAGCTGGGCGAAGTTGGCGAGATGGTAGTCATCGCCGAGGTTGAAACCGAACTGCTCCTTGGGGGTGGTGATCTGGTCCCGCGGCGCGGCGGGGGTAGCTGCCGGTGACAGGGCCAGCGTCGTGACGAGCACGACTCCAGCCATCAGGCGGGGCAGAGCAGTCTTGTGCAGCCTCATCCGCGAGCCTTCCTTTCTCTTGGTTGACGGCGGTGGCGCGAGATCCTCGCGCCTCGCCGCGTCAGTCGGCCGGCAGGCCGTGGCGGATCACCTCTTCCATCGCATCGCAGAACCGGTCGAGCTCCTCTAGGGTGGTGCAGATATTGGGGGTCACTCGCAAACCCTCGAACTCGGCGTGCTTGATGGGGGTGACGATGATCCGGTGCCGCTTCCACATGTAATTGCCCAGGGCACTGCTGTCGATGCCTTCCACTTGGACGTTGGCCAGGCCGCAGGCGAACTGCGGTTTCAAGCTGGTGTGCAGCCTCACTCGATCGTGCGCGAGGAGCCGCTCGGCCCAGTAATTCCTGAGGTAACGCAGGCGTGCCGCTTTGCGTTCCGGTCCAATGCCGATGTGGAAAGTGAGGGCATCGCCGATGGCCAGGTAGTTGGCCGCAGGGTGGGTGCCGATTTCCTCGAACTTGCGGATATCGTCGTCCATCCTGTCGGGCGCCGCCATCATCGGCCACAGGCCGGCGATCTTGTCACGCCGAACGTAGAGCAATCCCGTACCGTGTGGAGCGTTCAACCACTTATGGAGGCTGGAGCCGTAGTAGTCGCAATCGAGGTCCCGGTGGGTGAAGTCGAAGTGAGCGAAGGCATGGGCGCCGTCGACGATCACCGGGATGTTCCTGCCGCGTGCCATGCGTACGACCTGCTTGACCGGCAGGATCTGGCCGGTGAGGTTGATCATGTGGCACATGAGAATGAGGCGCGTGCGGGGGGTGATGTTCTGCTCGAATCGCGAAACGATCTCGTCGACATCCTCGGCTGGCACCGGGATGGAGAACTGTTTCAAGACCACCCCCTCACGCCGCTCTCGCTGCTTGAAGGTCGTCACCATGCGCCCGTAGTCCTGGTTCGTGGTGAGAATCTCGTCGCCGGCACGGAGATCGAAGCCGAGCTGGCAGATCTCCAGGCTCTCGGAGGCGTTGCGGGTGAAGGCAATCTCCTCGGTGTCGCAGCCGAAGACTCGCGCCATGCGCTCGCGCACGCCCTCGCGCTGTGGCTCGAGGATCTTCCACATGCTGTAGACAGGGGCGGTGTTGGAGTAGTCCAGGTACTGCTTCATCGCATCCTGTACGACGATCGGCGAAGCGCTCACGCCGCCGTAGTTCAAGTTGACGAGGGTGCGGTCGCTGCTGAATGCCTGCTGTACCTCGAACCAAAATTGCTCGTCTTGCGCGACGGCCGCGGCGGAGACACCGCTGTTGTCGAGGGAGGAGGCCGACTCGAAGACTTTGGCGAAGTTGCTGGGAATGAGGGCCGGGGAAGCGATGGCTCCGACGGCGGGAAGTCCGATGGCACCGAGAAACTGACGTCGGTTGTACACGTCGACACCCTCCGGTGAAGGTGAGACTGAAAACCCTGGCGAGGTGACCCTCAAGCACCGAATACACCAAATCCCCGGCGAAATCCACCGTACCCCGGCAACGGTGTCCCGGCGGTTACGCTTGTGGCGGGCCCGGACGCTATCCGAGGCGAAACGCTTGCCTCTCGGTGGTACAGTTCAAAAGCTGGGCGGGGCACCAAGGTTGCGAGAGGAGATTGCCATGTCCGATGTTACCTATGAGGCCAATATCCGTATCGAGCGCGTGCAGGGACCCCTGCGCCTGGCCTATCTGCCGGCCGAGCCGGCGCCGGTCTCGTTCGGCGTTCATGGCGCCATTGCGGAGCACTATGGGGTCTCTGCCGACATCGCCGAGCCACACGCCACGACGATCGACTACCTGGTAGCGGCGGCTGGCGGCTGACTGCTGGGTACCCTTGGAGGCGCGCTGGAGGCGCGCCAGGTGGCAGCGAGCGACGGCAAGCTGACAGCCGAAGTTCTGGGTGAAGTGGAGACCGAGGACAAGGTCCTGATTCTCAAGCGGATCCACGTTGCCTATCAGTTGAAGTGCAAGCCTGAGGAAGTCGAGACGGTGACACGTGTGCATGAGATGCACCATCGCTTCTGTCCCGTCTATCGATCGATCGAGCGGGCCATCGATATCACCACCGAGATCAAAACCGATCTGGGCTAGCCCGCATTTCTCATCGCGCTACGTCGCACGGGCGCGGAGAGGCCTGTAGCTGCAAGGACAAGGCGCATGCGGGGTTTGCGGGGAGGCTTTACCCGGCAAGGGCGAGCGCAGCGAGTCGCCTCCCCGCAAGCCCCGTACGCACCTCGACCCCTCGTGGCAAGCACAACGCCGTCGCCGCGGGCCCTTAGTGCCCGGGATCCCTCGCCAAGGCCCGGTAGTACTCCTCCACCAGCTTTCGATAACCATCCGGCACCTGGTCAGAGGTGGATAGGTACGGTCGCTTGCCGGAGATCCTGTCGGCCAACCTGCGCAGAAAGTACTCGAAGAGCTTGAGGTCCTCGGTCACCTTGCTGCGGAGCTCGTCGATACCCCGAGGCGTGCCATCGAGCCGGAGATCGCGCATGGCGGCGAGTATCGCATCGAGGTCGGAAACTTGCTGTCCCTCCTGCGCTAGCTGCTCCCTGAGTGCTTCGAGGTCGCCGACCCTCTCCCGGAACTCGCGCCGATACTGACGCAAAATATCACGCGGGTTTCCCGGTGGCCCTCCAGTGCCGCGGGGCGCGCCCTGACGGGTACGATTCCCCAGGGCTGCTTCGCCGCTACGGGCCCCTCTCTGTTGACCTTGCGGCTGGCCGGCGCGGTCACCCTGGCCCTGTCCCTCTTGTTGGCCCTGCTGGCTTTGCTGGCCCTCTTGGCTCTGCTGGCCCTGCTGGAGGTTCTGGCGCATTCGCTCCTCCAGGGATTCGAGCTTGCGCACCAGCTTGCGGGTCTGCTCGAGCGAGGAGGCCAGCCTTTCCCGATCAGATTGGTCGATGGATGCGGACGCCTCTGCGAGCATCTCGCTCAAGTGTTCGAGGTCGTTGCCGATTTGCTCCTCGAACCGGTCAGCGTAGCCACCCAGGCGCTGCTGAGTTACACCCTTCGAATAGCGAATCTTGTCAGCCAGCTTGGAGTCGCGCATCCAGCTGGCTGCGGCCTGGAGTTTCCGTGAGGCCTCTTTCTGTTCCCGCCGGTAGTCCCTTGCCATGCGGTCCGTCTGACCCTCCAGGGCTTTGGCCTGAGCGGCCAGCTCGTCCTTGCGTTCGAGGACGCGATCCATTTGATCCGCCATCCGCTGACGATCTGCGGCTTCCATGTTGCGCTCTCCCAGGCCTCGAACATCTCGAGCAATCTTTACCTGTTGTTGCTTCATCTTCTCGACGTTGTCGCGTAGCTCTTGCATGTCTCGCTGGAGCCGTCGCGTGCGACTCTCGTTGAGCAGGTCACGAGCCCGCTGCAACGAGTTCATTGCCGCGATGCCCTCCGAGCTGGCGCCGTCATCGGAGCTCGCGGCTGCTCGGCGCATGGCGTCAGCGGCCTGCCGCAGCCTCCTGGCGGTTTCCATGAGATCCGGTTGCGACTGTTCACGTGACAACCTCTCGAGCTGCCGGGCCAGATCTTCAGCCTGGGCGGCGAGCTGCCGCTGGCCACCACCATTGCCACCGGAGAGATTGCTTGGAAGGTTGGCCAGTCGCTGTGAGCGCTCGTTCTGCTGTTGCTGCCGGCGGGCGAGCTCCTCTAACCGCTGCCTGGCCTCGTCGAGCTGCTCGTCGAGCTGTTGCCGCTGGCCGCGCTGCACGGTCTCGTACTGGTTACGCAGCTTTTCCATCTCGAGGTCGAGGAGATCGGCGAGATCTTCGTTGACCCCGGATTGCCCGCCGCCGCCGCCTCCTCCTCGCCCGAAGTTCACCTGCACCTGGCGAATGAGCGCCTCGGCTCGCTGCAGGTGTTGCAAGGCCCTCTGCTCGGGGGGCAGAGCACTCTTGGGGTCTTGCTGCGCCAGGCTGTCGTGAGCCGGCTGCATCTCGGCCATGGCCGCTCGTAGCTGGTCTGCAAGCTTCTGGAAGTCGGAGCCGGGCTGCAGAACGCCCCTCTGGGTTGTGCGACCCAAAACCAGCTCCACCTGCTGTCGTAGGCGGTCTTGGGTCATCGCCAGGGTCGCCAGGTCGCTCTCGTACTGCTGGTTGGAGTAGGTGTCACGGTCGCGGATCACCTTGAAGGTGGCCAGGACGATCTGCTTCTGGCGAGCGGCAAAGGCAGCGTCCACCTGCCCCCCTGCACCCCCCCCTCCGCCCTGCTGGCCCTGACGGTACTCGCGGCTGAAGGGGCGCACCTCCATGAAGTAGATATCGGTGGTGGTGGTATTCGGCTGCTGGTCGCCGTGATTGTCGGTCGCCCGTGCGTAGTAGGAGAGGAAATCGCCCGGCTCGAGCTCTTCTTCCTCTAGATAGAAGGTATGGCTGGCGGTCAATTCCTGCCCCGGCTTGTCATGCGCTTGCGCCTGGTAGAGCGATAGCGTCTGTGTCGCACCGCCGTTCACCGAGTAGACGAGCTCGAGATTCGCAAGTCCGTAATCATCCTCGGCCACGAGTTCGACAAAGCTCTCGTCGACGGGGCTCACCTGCGTGTCACGACCCGGAGTGTCGAAGAAAATCGTCGGCGGTTGGTCGGTGAGTACCTCGACGAAGTAGTCGGGAGAAGCTTTGACGAGAGAGCCGTTAAATCCTTCGAGCTCGATCCTGTAGGTGCCAGCCTCGAGGATGATCAGGAATGTCTCGAGGGTACCGCTCTCGGAGACGGCCAGCTCGATCGGCTCGCTGGCGGGCGATTCGGTCGCGGTGGTGTCGGGTTCGAATATGATCCGGCCGGCGGGCACGGGGAAGGTCGGTGTGATGCGCAGGGAAACCTCCGTGCCTCGAAGCGCGGAGATGTCTCCGCCATCCTCCACGAGGCGGGGCGACAGGCCGCTGTAGTCGGGAAAGTGATACTCGAGATCAATGCGCTGGACATACGGCAAATCGAGGGCATCAAGGCGAAAGATCGGCGATCGAACGCCGCTCGCCTCGATGAAATACTCCGTTCGTTTCTCCAGGCCGAAGAGCATGAAGACGTATTCGTCATTCTCCTCTTCGGTGCTCATCGGCCAGCGCTCCCACTCACCCGTCTCTGCCGTCTTGACGGCGATCTCCACGCGGTCGGAATCGAAGCCTACGAGGTTGGCGCTGACCAGCTGGTCAGAACCCTTGGTCACCTGAGCATCGCCCGGCAACACGTCGATCCCGTAGGGGTTGGCAAAGGCGGTTGAGCTCCATGGCATCAAAAGGAGCGGCGCGCCTAGTCGCAGGAAGGCAGGGCTGAGAACGGCAGCTACCAAGATCAGTGAGGCTGCCGAGGCAAGGACCGTCGAGGACTTGCGTAGCTTACCGCGCTCCACCCGGCGCCCGAACTCGATGTTCTGGCAGCGCTCGACCGCCGAGGCGATCAACCGCTGGACGAGAGCCGGAGAATAGTCCCGCCCTCGCTGCCGCTGGCCGATCTCGACGGCGCTGAGAATCTCGGCCTGGATAGCAGGCTCATTTTCCTCGATGTAGAGGGCGACGCGCTCGTCGGCAACCTTCTGGGAAAGGGGAATGGCAAGGTATCGGACCAGCAGAGCCAGTAGGATGATATAGATGACGACGCTGAAGCCGAACAGCGCGCCAAGCCGGTAGCGGAAGAAGTCGAGGCCGTAGGCGAAAGCTACCAGGGCGATGAAGCTGGCCAGCAGAACGGTGGCGCTGCCGCGCAGCATTACCCGCAGACGCCAGCGGTTACGAACCCTTCGGATGACGGCCCGGAGCCTGGTGTAATCCATTTCTTCGAAGGTACTCAACATTTATTTTCTCCCCGGGGATATTGTAGCGCACGGGAAATCGCTCGGCTCAACTCGTTCTCTGCTCGGAAAGCGTCGGGGAAACGCTGTTCGAGAGAGCGGTGTCGACGGCCAGCAGGGAGAAGGCCGCCACTAGTAGGTACCACCAGAGTGCCTGGCGGGATTCCCTGCCCTCGGCTGTTACCTCGGCGCTGGCTTCGATGATCTCACGGCGGCCCTCGCGCTGGCTCACAGACGCTGCCATTTCTTCGGCATCCATCGTCGACAGATCCGACTCGCTCCTGTCGAGGTTGACAGCAATGAGGGCTTTTCTGTCTCCGTTGCCCCCGGACCAGCTGAGATCGAAAAAACCTGGCTCGACAAGCTGCAACCCTCCAGGCATCTGGCCCACCCGGTAGCTGCTCTGTTCGCCCGCCGGGGAGGTAACGCTAATCTCGGTTCCGGGCGGTAGGGTGGCACCGTCGAGGTCCGTCAGGTTGATGGCTTCACCGACAACGTAGAAGGGGCTATCCTCGACGTAGCCGGTGGCGTATTTCGCCAGCTGGTGCACGAAGGGTAGGAAAACCGCCTGCTGCGGAAAGTTGTTCCAGTAGGTGTCCAGGGTCGAGGTCCAGGTCAGCACCCTGCCAGAGCCCACTTGTCTCTCGACCAGAGCGGCAGATCCATCGTCGAAGCTCGCTAGGACCCTGTCGGTAGGCAGCGTTTGCACCGGCCGGTAACGGTAGAAGCTCCCCGAGGTGAAATCGCCGCTGCGCGGCATCTTGAAGAGTTCGAACACCGGATGAGCGCTGTCGAAGGTGGCCATCGTTCCGCCCAGCTCGGCGCCACGGTCGATGGGCTCGCCGAAGCCGGGGACCAGGGCTGTCGCGTCCGCTCCCAGCCAGTCGCGGGCCGTGCTGAGTTCCCCGAGTGCCACCACCAACCCGCCACCATCCTTGACGAATCGTCGAAGGCGTTGCCCCCGGGCACCTGGCGGATATGGCGTGTCGTTGAGGAAAACCAACGCGGCACCTTCCAGATCGGAAGGTTGAAATTGGCCGACCCGTTTCACCGCGACGTGGAAGGCGGGCAGGTTGCCGATCTCTAGGGCACGTTGCAGATAAAAACTATCGCTCGCGCCGGCACCGTTCGGCTCGAGGATCAGCACACCGACAGCCTGTCCGGGTGTGGCGAGAAAATAGAACGCATTATCTTGGGGAAGGGCGTCTGAGCGCGCCCTCACTGTCGCCCGCAGGATCTCATCGCCAACCGGGAGGGCTGCGAACGCAACCGTCGTCGAGCTGTTGGGTTCCAGTGCCACGGTACGTGTCTGCACTCGCTTGCCGTCCACATCGAGAGCTACAGCGAGATCTTCATACGGATCGTTGCCTTGATTGGTGAGTCTGGCGGCCACGGTCAGGGACTGCCGGCCGCCGGAATGCGTCCTCTGGAAGATCAGATCGGAGACGGCAACGTTGGAGGTTTCCGATTGCGACAGATCGACGGCGCGGAAGACCGTTCCTTCGGGCAGCTTCACCTCATCCTCCTCGTCCCATCCTGTCTTCTGGAAATCAGTGATCAGGATTACCTCTCGACGAGGCAGATCGGACTCTTCCAGCAGCTGGCGGGCAAGCTTGAGGGCGGGGGCATAGTGGGTGGCACCTTGACTGAGTTGCGTGGCCTCGACAGCGTTGCGCAGGACCATGGTTTCTGACGTGGATCGCACTGCGGTCTGAGCGGTGTTGGAAAAGAGCACCAGAGAGGCACGGTCGGCAGCAGCGAGCTCGCTGACAGCATCGCTGGCCGCTTTGCGAGCACGTTGCCAGCGGTTTGCGTAACCCATGCTGTAGCTTCGATCCAGCAGGATCACGACCTCGCGGGCCCCCGGCGACAAGGTTGCAGCGATACCCGCTCGATCGATGAAGGGGCGGGCAAAGGCCAGCACCAGCAAGGCAACGGCAGTACAGCGAAGGAGTAACAGGAGCCAGTGACGGATCCTCTGCCGGCGCATCGAGCGGAAGGGTACCTTGTCGAGAAACATCAAGGAGGGGAATGGCACGATGGTGGCTTTTGGCCGATGGGTCAGGTGGACGAGGATCGGCACCGCGAGCACCACCAAGCCCACCAGGAAGGCCGGAGCGAGAAGAGACATCAGCGCACCCGGCTGAGCTTCTGGCGCATGGACAGGTAGCTTACCAACGCCTGGTCAAGTGGTGTGGAGGTGTCAATCAAGTTGTAGTCGATC
This sequence comes from Acidobacteriota bacterium, assembly GCA_046757445.1. Classification (GTDB taxonomy): domain Bacteria; phylum Acidobacteriota; class UBA890; order UBA890; family UBA890; genus JBHHYG01. The sequence continues at coordinate 11,982 of JBHHYG010000004.1, read as the reverse complement.
AGGTTCTCACCGAGCCGGCCAGAAAGAGCGTCGATATGCTCTTCGATGAGCTCGCGGTATTGTTGACGCAGACGGTCAGGGACTACCGGGATCGACTCGCCGGTTTCGAGGTCTTGGTAAGTAGCCGCCTGGTTGAATTCGAAGCGTAGCTCGGCGGGATCCAAAAGGTGAAAAACAATCAGGTCATGGCCCCTGAAGCGGAGGTTTTCTAAAGCCTCGAGCACCGTGGCCGGCTCCTCGTAGAGGTCCGAGATCAGCACCAGGATGCCTTTCCGGCGCGCAGCCTCGGCGACCTTCAAGATCGGTGCTTGCAGGTCACTGCGGCCGCCCGGCGCGATGCGGTCGATGGCGTGGAGCACGACATCCATGTGCTTGGCGGAGGGAGGCACATAATCGACGATTCGATCATCGTAGGTAACCAGCCCGACTCGGTCCCGTTGCTTGTGAGCGAAGTAGGTGAGACATGCTGCCAGGTAGCGACCGTAGTCGAGCTTCGAGATGCCGCCACTCGTGAAGGTCATGGAACGGGAGACATCGAGGATGGTGGAGAAATTCGTGTTGGAGTCGGCTTCGAACTGCTTGACATAGAAACGGTCTGTGCGGGCGAAGAGGCGCCAATCGAGGCGCCGGATATCGTCGCCGGGCGTGTATGCTCGGTGCTCCGCGAAGTCCACCGAAATGCCGAAGTAGGGTGACCGATGTAGACCGTTGATGAAGCCCTCGACCACGGTCTTCGCCAGCAGGTCGAGCTTGTCGATTCGCGCCAGCACCAGGGGGTCCAGGAAACGAGCGCCGGGTTTTTGCCTGTGGTTTTGCACTCTGGCCATGGTGGCCTCTCCGAGGACGCTGGGCTACATCCGTGACTGGGGCAGGGGCACCGCCTCGAGTAGCTGGGAGATGATCTGGTCGGTGGTCACCTGTTCCGACTCGGCGTGGAAGTTGGTGAGGATCCGGTGTCGCAGGACCGGTGGCGCCAGCACGCTGATGTCCTCGAAGCTGACGTGGTACCGGCCCTCGAGAAGAGCGCGGGCCTTGCCACCGAGGATCAAGTACTGGGCAGCACGGACGCTGGCTCCGTAGTCGACCCACTTGCTGATGAAATCCGGAACTGAGGCGTTGCCAGGGCGGCTGTGGCGAGTGAGATCGACAGCGTAGCGCATCACTGCATTCGAGACGGGTACTCGGCGCACCAGTTGCTGGAAGGCGATGATGTCGGCAGCGTCGATAGCGTTCTCGAACTTCAGGTCCTGCACCGCGGTGGTGGTGCTCACTACCTCGATCTCTTCATCCTCTGGCAGGTGGTCGATGATGATGTTGAACATGAAGCGGTCGAGTTGTGCTTCTGGCAACGGATAGGTGCCTTCCAGCTCGATCGGGTTCTGAGTGGCGAAGACGAAGAATGGCTCCTTCAGCTCGTAGGTAGTGCCCTGCACCGTAACCCTGTGCTCCTGCATCGCCTCGAGTAGCGCCGACTGCGTTTTCGGCGGCGTTCGATTGATCTCATCAGCCAACAAGATGTTGGTGAAGATGGGACCAGGCATGAAAACGAGGTTTCGTTTGCCGGTCTCCGGGTTCTCCTGGATGATCTCGGTGCCCGTGATGTCGGAAGGCATCAGGTCAGGAGTGAATTGGATGCGCCCGAAATCGAGGTCGAGGACCTCGGCCAGAGTTTGAACAAGCAGGGTCTTGGCGAGCCCTGGAACCCCGATGATGATGCTGTTGCCGCCGACGAACAATGTCAGCAATACTTGCTCGATGACCTCGTCCTGGCCGATGATCAGTTTGTGGATCTCGGAAAGAATCTGCTCATGTCCCTCTCGCAGCCGGTCTGCCAGTGCGATATCGTCAGCTGACTCCAGGGAGACTTGCTCTGTGTCCATGTTTATTCTTCGCTCTTTTCAATGGGTCATCCCGTAGATGACGTAGTTGATGCCCAGCTTGTAGGCGTTGTTCGACAATTCGATAGGAACATACTCCTCGTCCGACCACTCCCAGGATTCACCGATATCCTGGTTGTAGTTGATCACCACCATCAGTCTCTTGCTCGGATCGTTGTCCTCGTAGATGCCGTAGGTAACCGGCATCCCATAGGTGTAGGCCTGGTTCAAGATGTCGCTCTTGGTGATCTCGAAAAAGTTGTTGAAGGCCGGGTTCGTGGTGTCCAGTATCACCAGCTCGGCACCTGGTAGTGCTTTCTGGATCTGCTCGTAGAAGACGTTGATGGCATATCCTCTGAGGTCATCGACGACGAGGAAGCCGCCTTTGAGAAGATAATTACGTAGGTTCTTTGCCTCGGTCTCGTTGACCGTCCAATAGCCGACCTCGCAGATGTAAGCCCACGGATACTTGAAGATCTCTGGATCGTCCAGGCTGTAAATGTTGCCACCACCCATGTTGGGCTCGATGGTGGTCAGCGAGCGCAGCATTTCCATGAAGTGTTTCTCGGCCCGCGGGTAATCGTGATTCCAACCCAGATCCAGCCCCCACATGTAGGGGCCCCAGCCCCATCGAGAGGGATTGAAGCGCACGCGATTGAAGGTGAACTTGCCGTTATAGGGCATGTTCTCGTACTCGATATCGGAGGGAGCGTATCCGCCTCCACCACCGAAAAATCGAGAACGCCAGCCGCGTTGTGTGAAGCTTGTGCCCTCAGAGAACATTATGGTTGCAACCAACAGAGCCGCCGCCACCAGCGTAGTGAGCAGCGATCCGACTACGGCGAGCTTCAACATATGTCTCACGACATCGCTCCCCCCGTGCCCTTACCGACAAGCTTCAACAACAGATCCTGTGCTCCCTCGAAGGAGGGTGCGATCTCCAGTGCCTTGAGCACTTGCCGCTTGGCCTCTCCGTCGTCCCCGGCTTGGGAATAGGCGAGCGCCAGCCGGTAAAGGGCCTCCGCCCTGTCTACCGGGTCCAGGGCCAGCACCGCACGGCGCTCCCGGATCGCCTTCTCGGCCACCCCGACGCTGGCGTACAGTTCCGCCAGCCGTCCATGCACGGGGGTTTCGAAAGGTGTGATGAAGAGAGCCCTGTCGAGCACATCCGCGGCGCCGGCGGTGTCACCGAGCTGTTCCAGTAACGAGGCCAGCTCGAGGTGTGAACGATAGCTCTTTTCGTTGATCGAGATCAGCGCCGACAGCTCGGCTGCGGCTTTGCGGAGCTCGCCGCGCGATTCGAATATCTTGGCCAGATACCAATAGGGACTATCAGCCTCGGCATATCGGGGGAACAGCTGCTTGGCACGAACGATGAAGGGCTCTGCCGCGCCTGGCTTGTCTTGCCGGAACAGGGCAGTTCCCCAGGCAAGCTGGGCAACGAAGTCGCCGTCGTCCGCGAGCGCTCGTTGCTCCAGCTCCTGCAGCGATGGGGGGTGGGAGGAGGCATTCTTCGTGTGTGCCGGGTCGGTTCTGAGTGCGGCGGCTTCGAGGGCCGCCAGTGGTCCTGCAAATCGGTCTTCTACATAACTGTCGAATCGGCGATCGAAGCTTTCTTGATCTGTGTTCAGTGCCTGCTCGAAGACCTCGGCGGTGGTCTTCCCGTGCTTGTAGCCTGCGAGCATGGCGAGCATGGTCTCGAATCCGTAGTCGCGCTCGATCAGCTCGCAAACCAGCGAAGCCTGATAGTAGGAGTAGGCCAGTTGCTCGGGATAGCTGGGCCGCACAAATCCCTCGGTGAGCTGGCTGACCGGGTGCAAGCGATGCTGCAGAACAGCAAGCAGGAAGCCGATTGATACGTCATCGCCCCAACCGCGTCTGGCGCGGCGTTCCTCGTAGACCGACAGACCCTCGGATAGCCAGCGTGGAATCCTGTGGTCGGTGACGCCGAGGGTGAAGGTATGAGCGATCTCGTGCCAGACGGTGGACCCCCAGTTGAACTGGCCGATTTCGCGGGCCGATGGCGAATCGATGGCCACCACAGGCCCGAACGAGACTCCCAGGGCCCCCAGACCGGCCAGTCCCACGGTGCGCACGGAAAAGTCGGCGTGGCTGCGGTATACCTCGATCCGAATGGGTGTCGGCGGGCGGTACTGGTATCGCTCGGCCAGCTGCTCGTAGGCTTCCTCAGCGAGATCACCCAGGTAGGGGGAAAGCAGAGCCGCTTCAGGCGCCTCGATCATCATTTTGAAACGTGGTGTTGATGTCTCCGCATAATCAGAAAACGTGTCGAGCAGATCGAGGGTGTTCTTGGTCCAAACGTTGTACGGGTCGCCCTCGAAAGCCACCTCGAGGTTGCCTCGCCCCTCCTCGATGGACCCCAAGCGAAGCTGGTTCAAGCCCAGCAACCCGAAGCCACGCCACGATTCCGGGTCGAGCTCGATCGCAGCGTGGGCAAAGATCACCGCTTGTTCATAGAGTCGATTCTGGACGCAGAGGTCGGCGAGGGTGTTGTAAAGGTCGGCGTAGCGCGGATTCAGCGCCAGGGCCCGGTCCTTGGCCTCCTGGTAGCCTTCATGGTCGCCGCCGAGGTAGTGGGTCGCGGCGAGAGTGGCGATGGCCTCGAGCGAAGCCGGATTGATCTCCAACGCTCTCTTCGTCTCCGCGGCTGCCAGGGCGTACTCTTCGCGGCCGAGCAACAGCTTGGCGCGCAGGACCCTGGCGGCGACCAAGTTGGGGTTGACCTCGAGAGCCCGCTGGATCAACTCTGGGGCCTCCGGTGAGCCATCGAACTCCATTCGCCTGGCCATGCCGAGCAGGGCGCCGGTGTGGTGGGGATTCACCACCAGGACTTCCCGGAACAGCGCGTCCGCTTCGGTGCTGTTGTATTTTTCCAGAAACAACTCGCCGAGGCGTTCACGGGGCTCCGGATCAGAAGGGTCGGCGGCGATCGCGTCCTCGTATGCCTGCACCGCGTCTTTGAATAGATCAGGATCATCGTTGCCAAGATAGCGACAGGCGATTCCTACCGCAGTGAGCTCTTCTGCCGAGCGGGCGTTGCCGTTGTTATAGACGTCGATGAAGCGATCGAACTCCCTCATTGCCGCGCTGCGGTCGCCTCGATCGAAGCGCAGGATAGCCAGGTTGAGTCGGGCGATCAGCTGGTCCGGGGCATGGGCGAGGATGGCCTTGCGATAGGCCTGTTCAGCCTCGTCCAGCTTGCCGCGAAGGTAGAAGGTTTCGCCCAGGGTGTTCCACAAATCAGGAGAGGTCGGGTTGGAGGTGATATAGTCGCGCGCCGCAAGCTCAGCCTCCTGATAGCGGCCCACATTTCGCAGCGCCCGCGCCAAGCCGCGATAGTCTGCCGGCGCTCCTCGGCCGCTGCGAACCCTGGTCGTGAACAGCGAGATGGCTTCCTCGTATCGGCCGGTGCGTAGGGCGACCCCGCCCGCCCGGTCCTGCTGCGACCAAGCGACGGCTGCTGGCACAGAGGCGGCAAGGGTCAGGACCGAGACCAGCACGCCGGCGACCGTGCTGCTTCGAATCCGTCTCCTCACCACGAGCTCTGCTCCTTGCTGCCGCCCCTTTCGCGGATGGCACGATTCTTCAAGGCCAGCTCAATCAGCAGGTCCTCCAGCTTCTTCATGTATAGCTCGGGGTCGAGGGTTTTCTTGATCTCTTTGAGGTGGGTGATGCTTTCCTCCAGGGCCTGTCGCTGCTCGACCAGGGCTCGTAGCTCGGCGTCGGCCTCGGCGTCCCCGTTACCTCCGCTCACCGTTCCTGCAGGCCTTACCGGCCCGGGCTGCGCAAGAAAGAACGAGCGGGCGGTGGCCCCGTCGGAGGTTCGCGAATCGGGCTCGTGGCTGCCAGTGCCGTCACCGTTGTCGTCCAGCAGGGCCGTCTCGGTCAGCAGCCTTCCCTGCTTGTTGTAGAAACGCTGGACTTCGCGGCGGGCGTATTCGAATGCCTCCAACAGGGAGACCTTCTTGTTCTTGTCGAGGTCAGCGACATCGGAGGCGAAGGCCTCGACGAAGAAGCGCGGGAAGACGGTTTCATTGTACTGACGTTGGTCCCGCGTGGCGGTAATGATGGTCCGCTTGTTTCCTGAGAGAGCCTTGACGAAACCTCCGCTGGCACTGCCGGTGTGAATGAAGGCCAGCCGCTGTGTTGGAAAGAGGTCCAGCAACGAGGCGAAATCGCCAGCGGTCATATCGGGGCCGGGAAGGTTGAAGCGCGATTGCCCACTAGAGCTGCCATGGCCAATCAGCAGAATGAAGATCCGGTCTTGAGGGGCGACCCTGGCGGCCAGAGCGCCCAGCGTTTGCTCGATCTCCTCTTTGGTAGAGCGGCCGGTGATTCTCTCCGGGTCGAGGTCGGGTTCTTCGGCGAGGTAGACGATGTTGCTGGCCGCTAAGCCCAGCTTTTGCTGGGCCGAGTCAATCATCTTCACTGCTAACTGGTGGAAGGCCTGGCGGGAGGTGGAGTCACCACCGATACCCTCGATGATGACCAGATAGGCGGAGCTAGGAGCCTGCGCGGCTCCTTCCCACGCGGGCAGTCCGGCGACGGGACCGGAAGCGATGCCCAGCAGCCAAACGGCGATGGCCAGCCACCCTGCGCCGCCTACTCTCATACCAGGCCTTTTATCTTCCGGTAGCTCCACTCGGTGGCAACCAGTGCCACCAGCACGAGGAACAACACCGGCATGTCCCAGAGGCCTTTGACCTCGAGAACGGTGGTGCCACCCTCGGAGTGACCGATATCTTCGGGCAATGAATCGACCGTTCGGGGCGTGTAGAAGCGGCCACCGGTCTCCTCGGCGATGCGCTGCAGGAGGGAGCTTCGCATCTCTGCATCGAAATACTCGTTGGTCAGCCGAGCTGTTTCGATGTACGAGTTGTCTTGGCCAATGGTTTCCCCATCCCTGCTGGCCTCAACGCTGATCTGATAGAAGCCCAGCTCTTCCGGGGTAAACGTCGCTCGGTACTCGCCATCGGTCTGCACCGTCCATTCCATCGGTAGCTCCATCGACAGGCCGGACGGCGATTGAACGTGGGCGATGACCTCAGCGTCGTTGACCTCGATGTAGGTGTCGTCCTTCACGCTTGCCGTCAGGGTCACCGGCCGACTGGGGGCGGACCTATCCATTGCAGTCGTCAGCTGCACCTGCCCCGGCACATCCTGTACCAGCCAACGAAGTAGCTGGCGCCAAAGTGTCTCATGGGTCATGTCCTCGAGCGGAATCTGGTAGTGCATCTGCCATTGCCAGGAATCCTGGGCGGTGAAGGCGAGGGCCTTACCAGAGCCGTAGCGTTGGTAGGCCAGAATGATCTGCGGCGCTGTCAGGGAATCGCTGGTGCCGATCATCAGCGTGGCAGCGCCCGGCTTTGCTCGCTGGATTCTATTGACGACGGTGAGAGGGGGGAGTGTCGCCCAGCGCTCGGCGTTCTGCCCTCTGTCATCCTCTAGCCGGGTGACCGGATGCGACTTGCCGAACAACGTGAGCTCCACGTGAACCTCGGCGAAGTTGGTTTCGTCCGACCTTTCGCCCGCGTCGAACACTACCGGCAGGACATCCGCAACCGGTGTGTCGGCATAGCCGCCCTCGGCGAAGGAGTGGTGTCCACCGAGCATCATGAAGCCACCGCCCCGTTGGTTGACGAAGTCGGCGATCATCTGCAGCTGGTCGGCAGTAAAAGCGCTGGCCTTCACGCTTCCCATGATCAAGCCACGGTAGCGGTAGAGCTCCTCTCTCGTCTTGGGAAAGCCGGCGAACAGCTCCTCATCGTTTTCGACATCCAATCTCAGGAACTTGTTCTCCGCGGTTCCCTGCAAGACCACCAGTCGAAGGTTTCGGTCGTCGGTCACCGCTCGGCGAATGAACTTCACTTCGAACCGGGGTGAGCCCTCGTAGTACAGGATGTTGTCTGTGCGGTCTCGGACAACGATGAGTACCTCTTGCTGGTTGTTCTCTCGCACCATCTCACCGTCTAGCAGCGCGATGCGGAAACGAAAGATCTGAGGGCCGGTTTCCTGCAAGGTGAAGCTTACCTTGACGACGGTCGCGTCACCGCGGCGAGGAAGCTCTACTTCCTGGGTGTTGATGATGCCCTGTGAGCTTTCGACCACGAGAAGGACCGTAGAGCCCCCGAAGCCTTTTTGCTTGATCACCACATCGGCGGACACGGTTGACCCGGCCAATACTGATCGCGGCGCCTCCACGCGGGCGATCTCGATGTCTCTGTCGAACCGCTCCACCCCCAGACCCACCGGGAAGACCGGCACGGAAGCGGCTCGCAGGGATTGTAAGGAATCGGTGATCCCGGTCAGCGAGTTATCGGCCCCGTCGCTAATGAGCACTAGCCCGGCGAGCGGCAAGCTGGCCAGTTCCTGGCGAGTGGTGTCGAGAGCACGGCTGAGGTCTGTCTGGTCACCTCTGTAGCCGAGGTCGTCAACGCTTGCGAGCCGTTCGCTGGTTTCGGAGAAGCGAAAAAAGCGCAGCTTGAAGTTCTCGGAAAGTGCATCCAGCAAGGCACTGCCTTCGGCGCCGAAACTCTGTTGGACGAAGCTGCTACGTGGTCGTTGATCACGGTCGGCTATTTCCATGCTTCGCGAATCGTCGATGAGTACGCCTACGAAGTTCTCCTGTGGCACGGCGGTAGAAATCACCAAAGACGGTTGGAAGAGGCAGAACAGAAGCACCGACAGCGCCGCGACGCGCAGAGTAGTCAGGATGACGCGGTCGAGATGTTCACTCTTGCCGCGCACCTTCCTGTACCGGCTCAGGACGGGAGCGGCGAGTATCAGCAACAGGAGAGCGACAAGGACAGTCCTCCAAGAAAATGAGAAAACGAACTGTCCCTGCTTGAAGACATAGGGACTGTACTTGAAGAGGAATCGGAAGCCAGGCTCGAGGAGGGTGGGCATCAGTGACTCATGGCGTAGACGATGGTGTTCACGGCCAACTGGTAGGCGAAGGTGGAGTAGGGAAGGGGATAGTAAGGATCTTCCGCCCATTCCCAGGCGTCGCCCAGGTCCGTATTCCAGTTGATCACCACCATCAAGCGACCTTCGGCATCGAAGATGCCACGTACATGGGGGATATACCCGTCTCGTTCCCAGGTCACCCCTCCGTACCAGGCATAGCGAACCCCGGGCACCTGCAAGATTTCCTCGATGTTGTAGAAGGTGTGAAAAATGGGGTGGTTCAGGGGAATGTCGACGATTTCCAGCGCCGGCAGGACCCGCCGGATCTGGTAGTCGAAATTCTGCCACTCCCGGGTGCCCCAGAAGTCGTCGATCATAAGGAACCCCCCAGCCAGCAGGTAACTTCGCAAGGCCTCCACTTCCGGCTCGGTCAGTGACATGTAGCCGACCTCGAGAGCATAAAGAAATGGAAAGCCTCGCAACTTCGGGTCGGTGAGCTGAACCGGGTTTTCACCCTCGTAGGCATCGATGTTGGTGAGGCGGCGCAGGCCCCAGAGAAACTGCCTGTCGGCCTTGGGATAGTCGGTCGCCCAGCTGCCGTACCGGCGGTAGCCGTAGCCGTTGTAGATTGCACGGGTGAAATAGAAGTCCCGTGCAGCGTCATCGGCGGCGAGCACCTCCGGGTCGGGCAGGTAGCCGGAGGGCGGTCGAAAAGGCCACTGCGGGTCAGGAGAGGTCTGTTGAGAGGACCGTCTGGGCGAGACTATACCGAGGGAAGTAAAAGCGCCGCCGTCGTTTGTCGCCACCGTAAAGGGCTCGGCGTGGCCGGCAGCGAGAACCAAGACCACCCCCAGCAGCAGGCAGCATATCGTGGCCACAGAGATCGTCCTGGGCGAGGGAAACCGCACCTGTCTGTGTCCAAGGGGAGGATGTACTTTTTGCCACCCACGCCGGAAACCATTGCTCGGCATTCAGCCCTATCCAGGAAAACTTATCATATCGTGACGATCTGCCGTCAGGAACCCTATCCGGTCCGTGCCGGTGCGTACACCTTCGGCCAGAGCGGGTGGGGAAACCGGATGGTATGGTGTCGTTTCCATGAAGGATGAAATCAGGGTCAAATTCCTCATCTGCTCCGCCTGTGACCGGGTCTTTCGGGTGGCGGATCTGACGCTTCATGTGCACGAGTTCGATTCTGATGACGGCTCCTTGCTGGTTGTCCACGACTATCATTGCCCGTCGTGTCAGGCCAAGCTGGCCTCGTGGGGAACCAGGTGAAGGTCAAAGCGCTGGTATTGCTGTTGCTGGTTGTTGTCCTGCCGGCATGTAGCGACCTGCCAGGCGGCGCCGCCGATCTTCGTGGCCTGCAGGCGAGCGCACCCGGGCGCACGCCCCTCGACGAGTATGTCCGGGCCCCCGACCCCGATTTCTCTTACCAGCTGGTCAACACCCTGGTCGGCGAGGATTACCTAGTCCATGTGGTGAAGATGACCTCGCAGCAATGGCGAGGGGCGGGTGAGGTGGATCGCACTCTCTGGTGGCATTGGCTAACGCTCATCGAACCAACGCAGGTAACCCACTCAGTGGCCCTGTTGATGATCGCTGGCGGTGCCAACGATGAGCCGCCACCGCTAGCTCCGAAGCCGGCGCTGGTCAAGATCGCTGTGGCCACCGGTTCCATCGTTGCCGAGCTGCGCATGGTTCCCAACCAGCCCTTGTCTTTCGTCGATGATGAGGCTGGGCCGCGGCGCGAGGACGAGCTGATCGCCTATGCGTGGGACAAGTACCTGAAAGGTGGCGACGCAACCTGGCTTCCTCGCTTGCCGATGACCCATAGCGCCGTGAGGGCCATGGATGCGGTGACTGATTTCTTCCATGATCGTGTCGGCAGAGGCCTGGATATCGACGGCTTCGTGGTTGCCGGAGCGTCGAAACGTGGTTGGACGACCTGGACCACGGCCGCTGCCGATCGCCGTGTTGTTGCCATCATCCCCATGGTCATCGATTTGTTGAACGTCGAGGAATCCTTCTCCCATCACTATGCCGCTTACGGGTTCTGGGCGCCTGCGGTCCACGACTACGAGGAGACGGGAATCATGCGGTGGTTGGGAAGCGAGCAGTTTCATGCGCTGCTGGCAATCGTCGATCCCTACCAGTACCGCGCGCGCCTGACGATGCCCAAGTTCATGATCAATGCTGCCGGGGACGAGTTCTTCCTGCCCGACTCATCACAGTTTTATTTCGACGACCTGCCGGGGGAGAAACTTCTCCGCTACATTCCCAACAGCGGCCACAGCCTCGAGGACACTGACGCCATGGACAGCTTACGTGCCTTTTACCGGGCGATCCTCGAGGGCACACAACTGCCGCACTTCACGTGGACGCTGGAGAACGATGGCTCGATCCGCGTTCGCACAGGTGCCACCACACCGTCACAGGTGCTGTTTTGGCAGGCCACCAACGAGAAGGTGCGAGACTTCCGTATCGATACCATCGGCGAGACGTGGAGCAGCACCGCGCTCCACGACCAGGGCGATGGGCTCTACAAAGGAAGCGTGGAGGAGCCAACGGTGGGCTGGACGGCATTCTTCGTCGAGCTGACCTACCCGACCGGTGGCGAGGTACCCTTGAAACTCACAACGCAGGTACGGGTTGTTCCCGACCGCCTGCCCTTCAAAGCCCCGGTCGGTAGGCGCAACGGGCGACTGCCAGATGCTGTCCGGCGCGGAGGATCCTGGCCATGAAGCTAGCCCACACCATGATTCGAGTGCGTGACTTGGAGCGGTCTGTTGCCTTCTATACGGATTTCCTCGCCTTGCGCGAGGTCGGCCGCAAGGACCTGGGTGACGATGCGACGTTGGTGTTCCTGGCGGACGACAGCGGACATCATCAGATCGAACTGACCTACAACAAGGATGGTCGTGACTACCTTCTCGGCGATCAGTTTGGGCATCTGGCCTTCACTACCGGAGATCTCGACGGGGTTGTCGCGCAGGTCGAGGCGAGCGGGGGGTGGTATCGGCGCTCGAGACCTGAATCGTCCTCCAGCTACATTTTCATCAAGGATCCCGACGGTTATGAGATCGAGATCCTACAGGCCTAGCCCGCATTTCTCAACGGCTTGCGGCTGCGCGGGCGCCAGGGCCGCGATGACTGCGTTGCGCTTGGCTCGCGGGCT
>JBHHYG010000003.1:0-36680 GCA_046757445.1 Acidobacteriota bacterium | reverse complement strand
CATCGCCTGCCATTGCGCTCGCGCAGCCGCGAGCCGTTGAGATATGCGGGCTAGGTGGAGGCAGTTGTTGGGAGGCGCTGCGGAGGATCTTGCGGCCCGGCACTTGGTGGGAATGGGTTGCGATATCCTGGCGCGCCGCTATCGGTGGCGCCGGGGCGAGATCGATCTGATCGTTCAGGACGGGCCGGTGCTCGCCTTTGTCGAGGTCAAGGCCCGCCGCGGCCAGAGGTTCGGGACGCCGGCGCAAGCTGTAACCAGACGCAAGAGGCGCCATCTGGTGTGCACCGCTCGCCACTACCTGCGAAAGGCCGGGTGGGGCTCTTGTCGATGCCGTTTCGACGTCGTCTGTGTGGAGCTGCAGGAAGGTCGCGCCCGCATCCGTTGGCTCCGAGACGCCTTTCGTCCCTGAGCCCGGATCTCTCACTACGGGCTGGGGCGCCAGAGCCTCGCCGCTTCGCGTAGAGTACCGAGGTGGATGGTCACGGTCTCTTCCACCTGTGTGGCGTAGCCTCCGGCCAGCAACACGAGCAGCGGAATCCTCGCTTGGTTGCAGGCCTCGACGACAAGAGCATCCCGTTGTCTGAGGCCCTCCAGGGAAAGGCCTAACGAGCCGAGCTGGTCGTGAACGTAGGGATCGGCACCGCCGACATATGCCAGCAGCTGAGGCTGGTGCGACCGGATTAGCGGCAGCAGTTGCTTTTCGAGCGCCCGCAGATAGCACTTGTCATCGGCCCCGGAGGGCAGCCCCACATCCACGGTGCCAGGGGGCTTGTGCACCGGATAGAGGTGCTGCTGGTGGATGGAAAAGGTGGGCACCGAGTTGTCGTCGGCGAAGATAGCGGCGGTACCGTTGCCCTGGTGCAGGTCACAATCCACCACCAGGGCGCGGTCAATGACGCCGTCAGCCTGTAGGCGGCGGATGGCACAGGCATGATCATTGAAGACGCAGAAACCCTCACCATGGTCGGGGAAAGCGTGATGGAAGCCACCGCCGATATGTAGGCCGACGCCGTGCTCGATGGCCAGCCGGGCGGCCAGTATCGAGCCCTGCACACAGCGGAGCGAGGCGTCGAATAGCTCCTCGGACCATGGCAACTCCAGGCGCCAGAGCTCCTCGACGCTGAGCGCCGCGTCGCGGCACTTCTGGTAGTAATCTGGTGTGTGCACCAATAGAACGTCTGCCTCGGCGGCGGGCTCGGGCTCGAGAAAATCGCTAGGTCGTGCGCCATCCTCGTCGATCAGCCGTTGGCGAATGATCCCGTACTTGGCCGTAGGGAAAACGTGCGGGCCGATATCGACTCGGTAATGGGGCGAATAGACGTATCGGGGCATGAGCTGACGGTATACGAAAGGGCGAAGAATCGCAGAGCGATGCAGCACCGGTGCTTGCCTCAACGGCGCCGGCGTCGGTACCATGGGTAGCGGTGGAGCGGGAATAGCTCAGCTGGTAGAGCGCAACGTTGCCAACGTTGAGGTCGCGGGTTCAAATCCCGTTTCCCGCTCCAATTCATTCCCTGTCTTTATTTGCGTGCATTCCGGGGGCGGCGTAGCCAAGTGGTAAGGCAGCGGTCTGCAAAACCGTAATTCGGCGGTTCGAGTCCGCCCGCCGCCTCCTCGTTCCTCGACCTCGCCCGCAAGAGCCACCCGCGAACCTCACCGTAGCTATGGAACGGAGCACGAAGGGCTCATGGCGCTGAAGACGACCTTGTCTGTCGCCCTTGTCTCGCTTGTCATGAGCGGGGGTGGGTTGGCGACCAGCGGCGCGGCCGACTCCACGCTCGGTCTATTCCTCCAGCAGGAAGCTCGGAAGAAAAAAGTGGAGTGGCCGACCGGCTGGGTAAGCGATTTCCCGGCGGTGGATTTTTCCGGAAGCTGGCGCTTCGATGCCGGCCATAGCGATCCGATGCTCGAGGTATGGAGAGGCCGGCAGATCAGCTATCGGATCGACCAGCAGCCCAGTCATATCGTCTTGGAGTTCGTTGTCGAGGGCGGGCACACGAGCACCCAGACCTACCGCTGGGATGGCACCGTACATCGCTACGAGAAGGGCATGACCCAGGTGGAGGAGATCGCCCGGTGGACGGGGGCCGGCCGAATCCTCGAGGTGGCCGGGCATCGGTGGCCGCTGAACACTCCGGATCGGGTCGAGTCCTACACCTTCCGTTACCAGGTCGCGGCGGACGTCCTGTCCTTCAGCCAGGTGAACGACACCGGCACGACCGTCTGGAAGTTCGTCCGCTCTCGGTCGTAGCAGATGCTCGCGAGGGGCAGGCAAGCTTTGTGATGGGTTAGCGGGGCTTCATATCGGTGTCGCGCACCCTGAAGGCATGGACGACGCCGTCGATATCGATGACCCAGACACGGCTGTCCGGACCGCCAGCCACCACCAGGCCGCGGAAGGGAAGCATGGCACTGCCTCGGTAGTGGCCTTCGACGTCGTAGCGGTAGAGCTCCTGTCCGATCACCCATTCCCCCTCCGGGGTCTGATCGACATAGCCGGCGAGAACCCAGTAGAGACGACGAACAGGATCCCAGGCGAGGTCGCTGGCGGTGCGGGCCACCCGTTGAATGCTGGCCTCGTTCAGCATGCTCGGCCGTCTGCCGAGGGGTGCCCAGGGACCAGCCTTGTAGAGAACGGGGATTTCCCGGCGCAGCTTGCCAGAGGGTCTGTACAGGCGGATGCGGCTGGCCAGGTAAAGGTTGCTGGCGGCGATGCCGCCGTCCGGGGCGGGCGCCAGGGCGAGGGCGTTTTCGAGCAGGTAAAGGGCGCCGGCGGAGGTCGGGGTGGCTTCGACGAAACCGTCGATTGGCCTGCCCGAGCGGTCCAGCACTTGCACCAGCGGCCTGGGGTCCGGGCCCAGCACCATGCTGGCCCGTGGCAGCCGGAGTACGAACAGGCGGTTGTGGGTGGCAACAACGTCAATTGGGAAGAAGTCGACCGCTATGGGGTCGAGGATCGAACCGCTGGCACCAAAGGGCTGCAGCCTGCGATTACGGGTATCCGCCACCAAGACGCTGCCGTCCGGGTGTACCCACATGCCGGTGGGTGAGCTCAATTGCCCTGGCCCTTCACCTGGTCCTCCCAAGCTCTGCACAAACCTCCCGTCGGCCTCGAAGATTTGGACTCTGTGGTTGCCGCGGTCGAGAACGTAGAGCCTGCCGGTGTGGTCGAAGCCCAGCGCCGAAGGCTGGAAGAATGCGGTATCCAGGGTGACCGGCTCGCTGCCGAGGGCGAATTCTTGCACCAGGTCGACCGTCCACTCGGCCGGCACCGGGCTCGAGTGGCACGCGGCCATCATGGTGAGCGTCAGGGCACACCATCCGGCGCCCGGAAGCCAATGAGCTGCCGGGCGCCGGAGACCAGCGACCGCGTGACGAGCGGGGGACTGAACGGGTCTACGCGGCCGCCGCATCATGGGTCAAAGGGCGCACGGGTTGGTGTGATGTGAGCCCAGAACGAGGCAATGGAAGAGGTCGATATCGCAATCGATGGCGTCGACATAGGCGTCGGCTATACCGCTGAGGTCGAATCCACGGGCTGCTTTGTTGAATTTCTGCTTGAAGCAATCGCCGCACTGCTTCCATTCCCTCAAACATCCGGCCCGCGCGTCCCGGGTGAGACCCGAGAGGGTCGTGCACACCACCAGTACGATCAGCGAAGCGAACACCCTGCGCAAAAGCCTGCATGAGGTTTTCATGGCGCCTTCCTCCTTTCCTGTGGGATGGACGTTCGTCGTCCTCGTGCGGGATGAGATGGCCATGCAGCCCAGGGTGTCCGGGGGCGACCTTGCCGGCAGGCCGTGGGACGGATAGGCTCGCCTTCGTGCAGCCGGCGCACCGATCGTTGGGATCAATGACCGGGCCGTCAGCAGGTCATGCTCAAGAGGAGGGAGCCGTGGGATCTCAGGGCTGGGTGGATGTCATCGCCCGATGGCTCCACATCGTCAGCATCGTTGCTTGGGCCGGCGGCAGCTTGTTCCTGTTGGTGGCCTTGAAGCCGGCGGCCCGGGCCGTCGGCTCCAACGCCCGGCCGGTGGTGGAAGCAGCCCTGCTCAGGTTTCGAAATCTGGTCTCGGCTGCCACCTTGCTGGTGTTGCTATCGGGGTTTGCGATGCTGGGGGTGCGAATCTCCTACGTCGGCTTCGGCGGCCTGGGGCCCCGCTATCACCTTCTTTTCGGCATCAAATTCTTGCTGGCCATGACCTTGATCGGGCTAGCTCATGCTAGCTACGCACGGGTCAGCCGCTGGGCGGCCGACGAGCAGGTGGGGCCTCCACCGATCATCGCTCCCCGGCTGACCATCGCGGTGGCCATCCTGGTGATGTTCCTGGGCGTGCTGCTGCACCACCTGTAGGCGGCATTTCCCATCGCCCCGCTGTCCAGCTTCCTGCCCGTGCGGCGGGCGAGTTGTTACCTACGAGACGCCAGGTTCGGGGCCAACCACCGCTCCGCCTCCGACCTCGACATCCCCTTTCTCTTGGCGTAGTCGATGAGCTGGTCCTCACCGATCTTGCCGACGCTGAAATAGCGGGCCTGCGGGTGGTTGAAGTAGAAGCCGCTGACCGAGGCCGCCGGCGCCATGGAAAAAGTTTCCGTCAGCCGCACCCCGGTTCTTCTTTCGGCCCCGAGCAGATCGAACAGCAGCCGCTTCTCGGTGTGATCGGGGCTAGCCGGGTAGCCCGGTGCTGGGCGGATTCCCCGGTACCGTTCCTTGATGAGGTCTGTCTTGCTCAGATTCTCCTTCTCGCCGAAGCCACAATCCAGTCGCGCCCGCTCGTGCAGCATCTCCGCCAGCGCTTCGGCCAGGCGATCGGCGAGGGCCTTGACCATGATGGCGTTGTAATCGTCGTGCTGTTTCTCGAACTGCGCCACCAGGGGGTCGACGCCGATGCCGGCGCTCACCACGAAGCCGCCGATGTAGTCGCCGATTCCCGACTCCGCCGGAGTGACGAAGTCGGCGAGAGCCAGACACGGACGGTCGTCGGATGGTCGCTTCTGCTGTCGCAATGTGTGCAGGCGGGTCAATTCGCAACTACCTGAGGTGTCCGTATAGACCACGAGGTCGTCGCCTTCGCTGTGGGCGGCGAAGAACCCGTATGCGGCCTCGGCCCCCAGCAAACCCTGGGAGATGATCCTCTCCAGTAGTTGCTGGCCGTTGGCGTAGAGTTCGCGGGCGGCGGCGCCGTACTTCTGACTGTCGAGGATCGACGGATAGGCGCCGCGCAACTCCCAGACGTGAAAGAAAGGCGTCCAGTCGATATAGGTAGCGATCTCTCCCAGGTCGAGGTCGTCGACGGTACGGGCGCCCAGAAAAGACGGTACCGCGATCTGGGATTTCGCCCAGGCGATCTTCAATCGCTGGCGCCTGGCCGCATCCAGTGGTAGCAGGTCGGGCTGCCCGCGAGCCGCGAATTCGGCCCGTTGCCGTTGTTGTCGAGCCTCATTCTTATCGACCAGGGCAGCGGCGCGCTGCGGATTCATCAGATCGCCCACAACGCCGACGGCCCGGGAGGCATCCTTGACGTGAATGGTGGCCTGGCTGTAGGCGGGCGCGATCTTCACGGCGGTGTGCTTGCTGCTGGTGGTGGCGCCGCCGATGAGCAGGGGCACCTCGAGTCCGACGCGCTCCATCTCCCGGGCGGTATGGGTCATCTCGTCGAGTGAGGGAGTGATCAGGCCGCTGAGGCCGACCATGTTCACCTGCTCGGCGCGGGCGGCCTCGAGGATCTTTTCCGCCGGCACCATGACGCCGAGGTCGATCACCTGGTAGCCGTTGCAGCCGAGCACCACCCCGACGATGTTCTTGCCGATGTCGTGCACGTCACCCTTGACGGTGGCCAGCAGGATCTTTCGCTGTGAATCGTTGGCACCGGTCTCTTTCTTGTCCGCCTCGAGATAGGGCAGTAGGTAGGCGACGGCCTTTTTCATCACCCGTGCGCTCTTGACCACCTGCGGTAGGAACATCTTGCCGGCACCGAAGAGATCGCCGACGGCGTTCATGCCGTCCATCAACGGTCCCTCGATGACCTCGAGCGGGCGAGCTGCCTGCTGCCGAGCTTCTTCGGTGTCCTGCTCGACGAACTCGTCGATTCCCTTCACCAGGGCATGGCTGAGGCGCTCACCAACCGGCGCCTGGCGCCATGCCTGCTCCTCTATCTGGTCTTCCTCCTCCGGGCTCAGGGATTGGGCCGCTGCAATCAGCCGCTCGGTAGCATCGACGCGGCGATTGAAGAGCACGTCCTCGATCAGACTCCGGAGCTGTGCCGGGATCTCTTCGTAGACCTCTAATTGGCCAGCGTTGACGATGGCCATGTCGAGTCCGGCCCGGATGGCGTGGTAGAGGAAGACCGAGTTCATCGCCTTGCGCAGCCGCTCGTTGCCGCGGAAAGCAAAGGAGAGGTTGCTGATGCCTCCAGAGACCTTCACCTGGGGGAACATCTGCTTGATCTGCCGGGTGGCCTCGATAAAGGCGACGCCGTAGTCGTTGTGCTCTTCGATGCCGGTGGCGATGGTCAGCACATTGGGGTCGAAAATGATCTCCTGGGGGGCGAAGCCGACCTCCTCGGTGAGAATGCGGTAGGCGCGCTTGGCGATCTCCAGCTTACGTTCGAGGTCTGTTGCCTGGCCCCGCTCGTCGAAGGCCATGACCAGCACCGCTGCGCCATAACGTTTGACCCGCGTCGCCTGTTCCTTGAAGGTCTCTTCGCCCTCCTTGAGGCTCACGGAGTTGACGATCGACTTGCCCTGTAGGCACTTGAGGCCCGCCTCGATGACCGAGAACTTGGAGCTGTCGACCATGATCGGCAGGCGGGCGACCTCGGGCTCTGCGCCGACGAGGTTGAGAAACGTCTGCATGACCCGCTCGGAGTCGAGCAGCCCCTCGTCCATGTTGACGTCGAGAATGTTGGCGCCGCCCTCCACCTGATGACGAGCGACCTCGAGCGCCTCTTCGTAGCTCGACTCCCTGATCAGCTGGGCAAACCGGCGCGAGCCGGCGACGTTGGTGCGCTCGCCGATGACGATCAGGTTGGAGTCTGGACGCACGGTGAGCGGCTCGAGGCCGCTGAAGCGGGACAGAGGTTCCGGCTTGGCGCGCTGGTGCGGTCGGGCGACGCGCACGGCCGCTCCGATGGTTTCGATATGTTCGGGTGTGGTGCCACAACAACCGCCGGCGAAGTTGAGCCAGCCGGCGGCGGCGAAATCGCCCAGCACCTCGGCCATCATCGATGGGGTCTGCTCGTATTCCCCGAACTCGTTGGGCAGTCCGGCGTTGGGCACGCAGGAAACATAGACATCAGAGACGGTCGCCAGCTCTTCGACGTAGGGACGCATCAGGTCGGGCCCGAGCGAGCAGTTGATGCCGACGGCCAGCAGGCCGGCGTGGGCGACGGAGTTCCAGAAGGCCTCGACCGTCTGCCCCGACAGCGTCCGGCCGCTGGCGTCGACGACGGTCACCGAAACCATCACCGGGAGCCTTCGGCCACGCTCCTCGAAAGCCTCTTCGATGGCGAACAGTGCCGCCTTGGCGTTCAAGGTGTCGAAGACGGTTTCCGGCAGCAGGATGTCCGCGCCTCCATCGATGAGGCCGAGAGCCTGCTCGTGGTAAGCGTGCCGCAGGTCGTCGAAGCTGACGGCACGGAAGGCCGGGTTGTCCACTGCTGGCGAGATCGAAGTGGTCTTGCTGGTGGGGCCCATGGAGCCGGCGACGAAACGGGGCCGGTCGGGGTCCTTGGCGGTGAAGGCGGCGCTGGCGGCGCTGGCGAGGCGGGCGGCAGCGACGTTGATCTCGTAGACGGCGGACTCCAGCCCGTAGTCGGCGAGAGAAACCGAGGTGGCGTTGAAGGTGTTGGTCTCGATGATATCGGCGCCCGCCGCCAGGTAGGCGCTGTGGATCTCGCTGATGATCTCGGGGCGGGTCAGCGACAGCAGGTCGTTGCAGCCGAGCAGGTCGCGTGGATGGTCGACGAAGCGGTCGCCGCGGAAGTCGGCCTCGCCCAGCTTGCGAGCCTGGATGGAGGTGCCCATGGCACCATCGAAGACCAGCACTCGCTGTTCGATCAAGTTCTCGAGTCGCGCCTGCGGCGCTGACTGGCTCGCTATTCTCATGTGGGTATGATAGACGATCGTTGTGGGGTCGTGGCTCCGTGAAACCGGCCCTCGGGTTTCCGGAATCCGCAGCTCTCCTTCATTATCATGGCAGGGGTCATCGATGGTCCCGGCAGCGCAACGCAACAGCGCCTCGAGCTCCCAGCCTGCCTGGCGCACCATCCTTCGGGTGTTGTTCCTGCTCTTTGTCTTCCTCGTCGGAGTGCGGGGGCTGGGAACGGGCTTCAAGGAACTCGGCGGCGACCTTCTCAAGCACTTCTTCACCGCCACCTCGAACCCTTTCATCGGCTTGATCATCGGTATCCTCGGCACGACGCTGGTGCAAAGCTCTTCGGTGTCCACCTCGCTCATCGTTGCGCTGGTGGCCGCCCCCGAGAACCCGTTGCCGGTGGCCGATGCGATCCCCATGATTATGGGGGCGAACATCGGTACCACGGTCACCAACACCATCGTCTCCCTGGGGCATATCGGCCAGCCGGAGGAGTTCCGCCGCGCCTTCGCCGCCGCAACCTGCCACGATTTCTTCAACTTCATCGCCGTTGCCGTCCTTCTCCCCCTGGAGCTGACCACCGGCTATCTGCGCCATCTGTCAGGAGAGCTCAGCTCGCTGCTGGCGGGCCAGGCGGGCACCAAGTTCCCCAATCCCCTGAAGGACACCACCAACCTGGTGCTGCAGCCCCTGCACCAGTTGCTTCAATGGTTGGTGGGCAGCCAGCGCGTGGCAGCGATCCTGCTCATCATGCTTTCCGTCGCCGCCATCTTCGGCATGCTCTACCTGCTGGTGCGAACGCTGCGGACGCTGATGGCGACGCGCATGGAGTCCTACCTCACCCGCTCACTGGGCTTCAGCCCGCACCTCGGAATCATCGTCGGCGTCGTGGTGACGGTGATGGTGCAATCGAGCTCGATCACCACCTCGGTGCTGGTGCCGCTGGCGGGGGCGGGGTTGGTGTCGCTGTATCAGGTTTTCCCGATTACCCTGGGTGCTAATATCGGCACCACCATTACCGCCCTGCTGGCCTCGCTCGCCGCGCCTCCCGAGACGGCCGCGGTGGCCATTCAAGTGGCACTGGCCCATCTATTGTTCAATATCAGCGGTATCTTGTTGATGTACCCGCTTCCTGCCGCTCGGGCGGTGCCCATTCGACTGGCCGAGTGGCTGGCGAGAATCGCCGTTGGCTCTCGGCGCTACGCGCTTTTTTATGTCTTTGGACTGTTTTATGGACTTCCGGCCTTGCTGATTGTCCTGTCGCGGCTGTAGTAGGCTCCTCGATAGGAGGTTGACGATGCTCAAGGAACTGCTTTCGATCTTCAAGGGGGACAGCCCTCTGAAGGAGACATCGGTGGATTTTACCCGCATGCTGCAGATCGCCCGGGAAATGGTGCTCGAGGCCAACATCATCTACTGGGACAAAAAAGGGGATCAGCCCGAGCAGCGGGAAGCCCTCTACCGTCGGGACCTCGAGGTCAACAAGCTGGAGCGCGCAATCCGTCGGCGCATCGCCACCCACCTGGCGGTGCATGCACCGCGCGACGTGCCTTACTGCCTGATGATGATGAGCCTGGTCAAGGATGTCGAGCGCGTCGGCGACTATGCCAAGAACCTCGTCGATATCGCCGATCTGGTCTCCGAGCCGCTGCCTGATCACCCCCTGATTCAAGAGCTCATGGAGATCCGCACCGTGGTCGAGGGCTTCGCCGACAATGCCGAACAGGTCTTTGTGACCTCCGACAGCGCCCGCGCCGCCAATCTCATCCGCGAGGGTCGCAATATCTCCAGGCGTTGTGACGACCTGGTGATCAAGACGGCCAGCTCCGAGTTCTCGGCGGCGGTGGCGGTGAAGGTGGGCGTCGGGGCACGCTTCTACAAGCGCATCGAGGCCCACGTCCTCAACATTCTCTCCAGCGTCATCATGCCGCTGCACAAGCTCGACTACTTCGACGAGGACTTGCTGCCGGGGATGGAGTCGGACTACGCGGAAGACTAAGGTCGGTCTTGGCAGGTTGCGGAGGCGCCCGTAGCGTAGGGGCGCTCGCAACGGCTTCCTGCGACCCTCCGGGCCCAGGTGGCGGAACTGGCATACGCGGAGGACTTAAAATCCTCTGGCTTCGGCCTTCCGGGTTCGAATCCCGGCCTGGGCATTTGTTGCAAGCGGGGCGGCGAGGAGCTGCTCGATGAGCTGGCGCAGCTCGGCCTGCTTACCGGCGCCGGCACCGATCCAGCTCTTTCGCACTTTCCAGTCGGGGCCGATGAGCATCGTGGTTGGAAAGCCGCGGATGGGCCCGTAGGTGTCGACAATTTTATCGTTGCCGAGGACCAGCGGGTAGGTGATGCGGTGCGGCTCGGTGGCGGCAAAGGCGGATACGCTGGCGGCGTTGCCCGACTGCAGGGTTACCCCGATGAGATGAACACCTTGATCCTTGTACTGCTCGTAGAGCTGGTTGTAGTGGCTGATTTCGCTCAGGCAGGGCTGGCACCAGGAGGCCCAGAAGTCGAGGACGACGATATCGCCCTTGAGGCTGGTGGAGGAAAGCGAACCACCATCCAGATCCGCTAGAGTGAAGTCCGCGGCAGCGCGAGGTGCATCGAGAGAGACCGTGCGCGAGGAGGTAAAGTCAGGAATGGAAGAGCCAGCCGACGCGAGCAGCCATAGGGTGAATCCCAGCGCGGTGAAGGTGAGTGCTACGGACAGGGACCGCAGGGTGTGCACGATGGTTCTCTCCACGACTCGAAGGTGTGGCGCCGGGCCGCATTACCGCCCGGCCGGGGCTTGCTCTCTACTTGGCATTTTGCTTCAGTCGACTGGAAAGTTTCTACTGGCCCATGAGCTTCTGGTAGCGATTACTTGATGGCCACCAGGTAGGCGATCCAGGATTCGCTGTTCTCGGCGCTCTCGGTCAGGGTGAACTCTCCATCGCCTTCGCCCGTGTCTTCCTCGGTACCTTCCCAGTACACTTCGGTGGCCGAGAAGCCGGCATCGATCAGCGCCTCTCTCAGCTCCGGGATGGTCCACAGACGCCAGTCATAGCTGAAGGCTCTCTCCATGCGCTGACCGTCAGGCAAATCGAAGTGGATGTAGCAGACGGTGCGGTTGTTGACCGCGTCGAACTCGTCTTGGTCCCAGACGTAGCCGAAATCGTCGTATTCGGTGGTGTCCTCGACCAGTTCCTGCGCCTCGGGGCCGCCGTAGAGGTCGAGGAGGAGGAGCCCTTCCTCCCTGAGGTTGCCACGGGCCGTTTCGAAGTAGCGCAACAGCGCCCTGCGAGTTTGGAAGGTGAAGAAGGAGAAGTTGAAGGCGGCCACCACGTCGACCGCCTGGTGGCGAACCTCGAGAACGTCACCCTGCACCAGCGACAACCGCTCCTGCTGCTGCGGGGTCAACTTGCTGACGTTGTGGGCGCGTCCCCAGGAGAGTGGCTCGTCGTCGAGGTCGATCCCCCAGGCCAGGTTGCCCTCGTGGGTCGTGACCCATTGGCAGGCGAGATAGGCGGTGCCGCAGAAATCTTCCCGTAGGAGCCGGGGGAAGCGTCCGTAATGATGCCGGAAGACCTGGTGGATGAAGTCGATGTCGGCCTCGGGCTCCTGCACCGAGAGCTGGTACATCTGGTACTTATCGAGATCGAGGGCGGTGGATTTCGCGGCCTTGCCCCGCCGTTTCCTGGCGCTCATCACAATCCTTCGCGGTGAAGCTGCTTGGGGGATCTTGGCGACCGCGTGTATCATACCAAGGTCGAGCGTGCCACCGACTTCGTGCGGGAACGAGAGCGAACCGGCCACACCGTAGGGAGGAAAACCTGATGTTGCAGATCTACAGCGCCGAGGTATGCCCCTTCGCGCAGCGAACCAGGGCGCTGCTGACGCACCTGGGAGAGCCATTCGAGGTTCACGAGATCGACTTGCGAGAGCGTGATCCCCGATTCCTCGAGATCTCCCCGACAGGCAAGGTACCGATGTTGCTGGACGGCGATTTCAAGCTCTACGAGTCGCAGGTCATCAACGATTATCTGGCCGACAAGCAGGGCTGGGGGCCGGCCTACTCGAGCGATCCGCGGCTCTGTGCGCGTCAGAAGCTGGCCATGAAACAATGGGATGCGGTGGTCCTGCCGGCCTTCTACGAGTCGCTGATGAAGCCGGAGAGCTTCGACGACGAGCGGCGCCGGAAGGTGGAGGGGGAGCTCGACGAGCTCAACCTGACCCTCCAGACGATGGGTGCAGAGGTCGAGTGCTTGTTGGCCTTCCATCTGGCTTCTTTTTGGGCGCGCATGGATTGGCTACGAAGGTATACGCCGATAGCTGAACTCATCGACCAGCGACCGGCTCTGCGCGACTGGCTCGATCGAGCTGTGGGCCTCGATGCGGTCCAGGGGACTCTCCCCGAGAGAGAGTGGACGGTGAGGAGGTACGAAGAGCGATATGTCCAGGGCAAGAATGCTGCCTGAGGGCCTTCCTGGCGTTCCCTGGCTGTCACTGAACTAAGCCGGGATCCCGGGCTTGTGCCTCGCGGTATACTGCAGGTGGCATGAGCATTAGCGGAGGGAACTACCTTGACACCGTCTTTGCTCGCGCCCGGGGCGCTCCCGACAACGTCGCCTTCGAGCTGGCGCAGGGCAACTCCAGCCGAGTTCTCTCGTATGGAGAGCTGATCGAACGGGTGCGCCGATTCGGCCAGGCGCTCCACGCCACGGGGCTGGGCGATGGTTCGCGCGTGGCGATCTGCATGGAGAACCGGCCGGCCTGGCCGGTGGCCTACCTGTCGATCTGGTACGCCGGCGGGGTCACCGTGCCGCTCGATCCGCAGACAGAGCCGGGAGCGCTGGGCCGTCTGTTCCAGCACTCGGGTGCGGTCGCCTGTGTCACTTCATCGAGCCTGCTCGACAAGCTCGATGAGGCCTGCAGGAGCCTCGAGAAGCCACCGTTCATCCTCACCGTGAACGGCAGCAACGAGGAGTGCTGGGACGGGGCCCTGAGGGGAGAGGCGGCTGGCCGGTTCGGCCGCCCGGAGGTCCCCGACCGTCCCCTCGATACGTCACTGCCGATCGCCGCGCTACAGGATTTCGTCAGCGACCACCCCGTGGAGCCCGATGCCGGCTGGGCTCCTCGTGTGTCGCCCGATGGCCTCGGCAGCATCCTGTATACCTCGGGGACCACCGGCGATCCCAAGGGCGTGATGATCCGCCGCTCCGCGGCGGTCGAGAACATCGAGGCGGCGCTGAAGGTCATTCGCTTTTCGGCCTCCGATCGACTCCTCGCCGTGCTTCCTCTGTTTCACGTTCTGCCGTTGATCGCCAACTGCCTGGGGCCGATGTACCTGGGTGCGAGGGTCGTGTTTCTCTCCGAGCTCACCGCCGCCAGCATCATCGCCGCCGTCCGCCGCCACCGGATCAGTGTCTTCGTCTGCGTGCCGGCCTTCTTTTACCGCTTCCATGAGCAGCTGGTCAGTGGCCTCGAGCAGCTGAGCCCGGTGCGACGTGCTGTGGCCAAAAAGCTACTGGCGGTTTCGCGGTTCACCCGCAGGCGACTCGGCATCAACCTCGGACGCAAGCTGCTGCGAGCCGCCCACCGGCCCTTCGGCAAGCGCATGCGTCTATTCGTCACCGGCGGCGCCAAGATGAATGCCGAAATCTTCGAACAGTTTCTGGATTGGGGTTTCACCCTCGCCCAGGGTTACGGCCTCACCGAAGCGACCGCTGTGTTGACCATCACACCACTGGACCAGTTGCGCGGGGATACGGTGGGACCGCCGATCTCGGGGGTGGAGCTCTCGATTCACGACCCTAACGAAGAGGGCATCGGCGAGGTCTGGGCGCGGGGGCCCAACCTCATGGATGGTTATTTCAACAACCCCACAGCCACGGAAGCAGCCCTCGTCGATGGTTGGCTGCGGACCGGAGACCTGGGACGTCTGCTCGGCGACGGCCATCTGCAGATCACCGGCCGCGTCAAGGACGTGATCGTCCTGGCCTCGGGCAAGAATGTCTATCCCGAAGAACTGGAGGGCTTCTATGGCCAATGCGAGCTGATCGAGGAGATCTGCATCGTTGGTGTCCCGGATGCAGGTGGACTGGGTGAGCGGCTTCACGGAGTCGTGGTGCCGGACATGGTCGCTGCCCGCCGCCGTGGGTACGTCAATATCCGCGACATGATCAAGTGGGAGCTCGACAGCCGCAGCATTGTGCTGCCGAGCTGGCAACGCCTCACCAGCCTCGAGGTGCGTACCGAGCCTCTTCCTCGAACCACGACGCGGAAGATCAGGCGTTTCCAGGTTGTCGAGGAGGTCGAGGATTCAAGACAGCAGGGCCAGCGCTCCGACCAACAGGCAGCGGATGATCAGATCGGCGGGCCACCGGCCGCGAAACAACAGGCAGGTTCGTCTGTGAAGCCGCTGGAGGCTGAGCCGGATTGGATGGCTCGGGTGCGTGCAACCATCGCCCGTCACGCCAAAACCGACAGCGTACGGAGGGAGAATCACCTGGATCTGGATCTCGGCCTGGAATCGCTGGATCGCATCGAGCTGTTTGCGGAATTGCAGGAATCGCTGGGCGTCTCCTTGGGCGATGAAACGGCTGCAGAGCTACATACCGTGGGCGAGATTCTCGATGCTCTGCAGGAGAAGCTGCCGGAGATCAGGCGGGCGGAGGTCCTGGGCTCGGACCGGGATCACTGGTCTCACATTCTGGCAGAACATGCCGAGAAGTTGGACCTGTACCTGGGCCGACGGCCTGTCGCCGAACCGGCCCTATGGGCGTTGTCGCGCGGCACGCGCCTAGGCTTGCGGCTACTCTCCGGCTATTGCTCGAGCGGGCAACAGAATCTGCCGAAACGCTACCCGTTTCTGATCTGCGCCAACCATTTCAGCTATTTCGATCCCTTCATCTTGGCCATGGCCTTGCCTATGCGGGTGTTCCGCCGCTGCTTCTTCGTTGGCTACAGCGAGTACTTCGAGGGCTGGGCCGGGCGCCGCTTGTCGCGCTGGGTGCGAAACATCCCCATCGATCCCAATCGTCACTTGGAGAAGGCGCTGCAGGCAGCCGCCGAAGGCTTGAGGCGGGGCATGGTGCTGGTGATCTTTCCCGAGGGGGGGCGGTCGATCGACGGCAAGATCAAGGAGTTTCGACGCGGAGCGAGCATTCTCGCCCGCCAGCTTCAAGCGCCCCTGGTGCCGGCGGGCCTGTGGGGTACTTACGAGATGTGGCCGCGCGGTGGTAAGTTGCAACCTCACCCGGTGGCAGTAGCGTTTGGAAAGCCACTGTGGCCGCTTGGGGACGACGGTGGCGCCGAGTCGGCATCGGCGCTCAATGAACGCTTGCGCCGCGAAGTTGTCGAGCTCGTCGAGGTGGCCTGCCGGTTACCGCAGGCCGGTTGAGGCGGCGTGAGCCGGAGCTTCCAGAGTATCGACTTTGCCGCGATAGCGGACCGTTGTACAGTGGCCGAGCAGCCGCTAGTGGAAAGGAAGCCAGCATGAACGGGAGTAGGGGCGGGCCCCAGCGACGAATGTCGATCCGCAGGAGAACCATCTGCCTGGTCGCCTGTCTAGCCGCCGCATGCAGTGGCTTCTCGCCTCTCAGTGGGGGATCGTTGCAGCTCAATACGACCGATGTACAATCGCGAGCGATCAGCATCCACGTCAGAGCTGGAGAAAGTTCTGCGCAGCTGTTGGAAATCGGCGCCGCCCAAGAAGTGGAAGTCGGCCAGGGAACGGCGACCATCGACCGTTACCTCCTGCAGCGAGTTACCTTCGGACAGACACTCGCGGCAGGCCTGTTTCTGTGCAAAAAGCCGTGTACTCACCCGACCGCCGATTACTTGGTAGCCTACTCTCCCGACCAACTCTTCGCGCCGGACGGGGAGTTACGGCTGCGATTTCGAGTGGTTCACGCCGACGGCCCCTCCGAGGAAATCAGCCGTATCATCAATCCGGAGATGTTGCCGCAGCTGTGGCGACAGCCGCTGATCGAGATCGGAACGTTCGGCGATGCCTTTTGAACCCAGCTCGCATTTCTCAACGGGCCGCGAGCCGTTGAGAAATGCGAGCTAGTCGAGCCTGGCGGCGCCGACGCCGATCAGCGCCCGCACCTCCTGCATGGTCTGTACGGCGATGGCGCGCGCCCGACCGGCACCATCGGTCAATACGCGCAAGATCTCGGCATCGGTGAGCGCCGCCCGGCGCTCACGAATCGGCCGCAACGATGCCGTCAGCTGCTCGCCAACGGTCTCCTTCAGATCACCGTAGCGGAGCTTGCCCGCGACATGCTGTTGTTGCAGCTTGTCGACGAGATCCGCGGGGGCGCTCAGACGCAACAAGGCGAAGAGATTCGCCACACCCGGGCTCATCGCCTGGCCAGCTTGCAACCCCGTGTCGGTGACGGCGGCGCGGATTTTCTTGCGGCTCTGCTGTGAGTTCTCCATCAGGCCAATGTAATGCTTGGGCCCCAGACTCTTGCTCATCTTCTGCCCGGGCTCGGCCAGCGACATGATCCGCTTGCCCTCGGTCAACAGCGGTTCGACCTCCGGGAAGTACTCCTGGCCCACCAGGCTGTTGAAGCGACGCCCTATGCGGCGAGCGAGCTCGAGATGCTGTACTTGATCCTCACCGACGGGAACGCCTGCGGCTCGGTATAGAAGAATGTCAGCCGCCTGCAGAACCGGGTAGCTGAACAACCCGACGCTGACGTAGGAAGAACGTGCCGACTTGTCCTTGAACTGGGTCATGCGGGTGAGATCACCGTAGGAGGCCACGCAGCTGAGGATCCAGGCGAGCTCGGTATGCTCCGGAACGTGTGACTGGACGAAGAGGATCGATCGCTGCGGCTCGATGCCGCAGGCGATGAGATCGCCGGCCATGCGAAGTGTGCGGGATGGCAGCGAATCTGCAGCCCCGGCCGGCCGCCGGGCCAACTGGCGTTCCATCTGGTCGGTCACCGCGTGGTAGTCGACGACGCAATAGATACAATCGTATTCGTCCTGGAGCCGAACCCAATTCTGGATGGCGCCGAAGTAGTTGCCGATGTGCAGCTCTCCGCTCGGCTGAATTCCCGAGAAGGCGCGACTTTTTGGCATGGCGTTCGTGCTCGGGGCTCAGGTGGCGATTCGCAGCTCGTCGATCAGCGATGCGCAACGCTCGAGCGCGGTGGACAGCTTCGACGCTTCAGGGCCGAACCCGAGGCGTAGGTAGCTCTGCATTTCGAAATGGGCGCCCGGGACGACTAGACAATCGACCTCGGTACGCAGCCGCTCGGCAAGCTCCAGCGAATCGATGGGGAGGTCGTAGCCAACGTAGACAATGGCCCCGGCTTGGGGGGGGTGCCATCTGAAGGTCTCGGACCTGGCTTGCAGCCACTTCTCCATGATCGGCCAGTTGGCATTGAGGATCGACCGGGTACGCTCGATCAATCGCGGCCGCACGTCCTCGGTCAGGGCGGCCGCGGCCAGACGATCGCTGATCGTTCCCATGGCGATGGTGGTGTAATCCTTGTGGGCCCAAAGCTCCTCGACAAGGTTCGCCGGCACGATCGCCCAGCCCAACCTCAGGCCGGGCAATCCATAGGCCTTGGACAGGCCCGCCGTCACCAGCACGCGCTCGGATCGACCCCAGAAAGTCGGGGTCTCGGGCCCTTGCAGCTCGGCGCCGCGGTAGATCTCATCGGCAATGATCCAGGCGCCGACCCGATCGGCGGCCTCGGCCACTGCGTCCATGGTTTCCTCGGGCAGGATCGAGCCGGTGGGGTTGTTGGGATTGGTGACCAGGATCGCTTTGGTGCGATCGCTCACCAGCCGCGAGAGGGCATCTGGATCGGGCAGCCAGCCGTTATCTTCCCGCAGCCGCCACTCCCGCAACGAAACGCCGAAGTTCCTCGCCAGGCCGCCGGCCTGCATGTAGTTGGGCGACATGAAAACCAGCTCGTCTCCCGCCGCCAGGAGGTCCCAGGTCAAAAGGTAGTTGGCTTCGGCACCGCCGTTGGTGACCAGGACGTTGGCCGGCGAAGCCCCCGGGTAGAGTGCCGCGATGCGCTCGCGGAGCAGAGGAGTGCCTCTCGAGTGGTTGTATTCGAGTGCTATTCCGAGGAGTGATTCAGCGCTGACGTTGCTGAGCTGTAACAACTCTCCGATCGTCAGTGGTTCGACCCCGCTTTCTGAGAGGTTGAACAGAACCTCGTGTTCATAGGTCGACTGCCAGCGCTCCATCGTGAAGATCTCGAAACTCATGACGGGCTTCTCCGCTGAACGGGTGCATGGCTCCAGGTCGAGGACTCTACCACTCAGTGGAGAGGTGGTCGGACCACAGACGTAGGGATTCCGGTGGGGTGGGCGGTGGGTGGCTCCCGGAATCCCTCGGGCGGGGGGTCGGGTGTGGGGGGCTGACCCCTCTCGCCCTGAGAAGCTCAGACGGCCAAATCATAGGTGGCCGGAGCCGAGACCGCAAGGTCGTTGAAGGCGGGATTCCGGAAGATTCCCCGAGCGGAGGAGAAGGCAGGGAAGGGGGAATCGGCCATCCAGGCGAAAATCGTACGAAACCCCCACCCACGCTGCGCCCCCGCGGATTCAATACCGCCAACGGCCAGTCATGGTAACGTCTGAGCATACTCGCGACCCGGCTGACAGAACGATGATCTATCCCTACCGCATCTTCACTCTCGAGCAGGCCAACCAGGCGCTGCCGGAGATCGTCGACCTGACGCACTGCACACGAACCCGGTTGCAGGCGCTAAGGGCCACCTATGGGCTGAGCCCTGAGGAAGAAAGCGCCAAGCTCGAAGAGGAGACTCGCGGGGCGCTGAATGAGTGGGTTCGCACGGTGCTCAAGTCGGGCGCGCAGCCCAAGGGCATCTTCACCGTCGATTTCCGGTCTCCCGATCCGAACATGCTCTGGTGCTGGACTCCCGACGAGGACAGCATCACCCACAGGCATTTTACCTGGGAGTCCTTCAAGGATCGCGTGCCGCTGGACGACAAGGGAAGAGACTGGCTGAGCTGTAGCTGAGCCTGCCCGGTTGCTTCCCGGTAGGAAGAGACACCGGCGTCGGCGCTGCAGCAAAAAGGGGCTCGAGAGCCGGGCGACTACTCGCCGATGATCTGGGCCACGACCGAGCGCGTCTGTGGGCCGTCCAAGTCGGCGAAGATGATGCTCTGCCACTGCCCGAGGACGAGCTTGCCGTCCTCGATCGGCACCAAGACGTTGTGCGAGAGCAAGGCGGAACGAAGGTGCGAGGTCGCATTGCTGCGCACGCAGTCGCTGTGCTCCGGATCGTTGTGCCAGAAATAGTCGTTGTCGTCGACGATGGTTTGCAGAAAAGCCTTGAGATCGTCCAGCAAGGCATGCTGCCACTCGTTGATCATGATCGCCGTGGTGGTATGAAGGGAGTGTAGATAGAGCATCCCCTTCTTGACCATCGATCCGTTGAACATCTCACGGACCTTCTGGGTGAGATCGATGAGGTCAAGGCGAGCGGTGCTTTTGACCTCGAACGTGTGGCTGACAACCTTCATGTGGCAGGTGTCCAGAATACCGGGGGCACGCACCCCCACACAGATGGGCCGATGGTAGTCTAGGGTGTGCCTGAATGCAAGCGTCTCCACCCGCACAAGCCAAGGTTCCCAGCCGTGCAATTCTGCCCTCGGAAACAGGCTCCTGGCACGGATCTCTCGAGGACCTAGCCCGCATTTCTCAACGGGTCGTGAAGCGAGCGGGCGCAAGGGCCGCGAGGACAAGGCGCGCGCCGGTTCGAGGGCGCAGGCGTACTCGTGCAGTACGTCGAGCCCTCGAGCCAAGCGCAACGCAGTCATCGCGGCCCTTGCGCTCGCGCAGCCTCGAACCGTTGAGAAATGCGGGCTAGCTGCCCTTTGCCTTGCTCCGGGCCCTGCGAGGCGCCCCCCGCTTTGCACTTTTCCCCGTCGTCGGTCTCGGTTTGGCGATCTTGCTGTGCGATCCTCTCGGGCCACCTCGCTGGATGGTCTTCGGCCGGGCCGGTGAACTTGTCCTGGGCCTCGGCGCGGCGTGAATACTCCGCCCTTGGCGATGGGGCCTCGCAGTGGGCGTCGGCGGTGAGGGGCTGCGGATCATCGTACGCCTTCCGCTCGCCGGCGAGGAACTGCCCGAGGAGCGCGGCCGCCGGGGTGAGGCCACGGGCGAAGGCAGCGGCCTCGCCGGCGAGCGGCGGCCGATTCCCCGTACGCCGCCGCGAGGTACAGCCTTGTGGCCGGCCGATGGTGACCGGGGCACAGTGACGCTGCCGCGCTCGCCCCGCCTCGCTGCGTCAGAGTTTCGCCTCGGTGTCGCCAAGCCCGTTCTTGGTACCGCCCGTCGGGATACCGAGGGCGTCAGCTGCGTCGGGCGTCGTGGACGTAGCGCGCCTGACAACAGGGTACGAGCCTTCGGGCCTCCCTGCTCGGCGGCTTCCACGTCGGCCCGCCGCACGGCCAGGTGCGTGACATCCTCACTGCCGAGCTTGCCCGCGGGTACGAAGTTCCAGGCCCGATCGAGGCCGGATGTGAAGCCACGGCCTTGTACCGCTCGACCGCCAAAGGCAGAGCCGTGCGTGCCGACATGCACGACCGCGTCGTGATGGTCGTCGTGGGAATGGGGGTGGTGAACGAAGTGATGGCTGGAATGGCCGTTCCCGAAGAAGATGCCGATGCTTACGGCGGGCCGGTTGAAATAGTTCAACGGCACCCAACCGACGTGGTACGGCGTCACGTACCACTGCACCCAGGCCGGTGAATAGACGCTACCGGGGAACCACACCCAGCCGTAGTGGCTGGTGAAGTGCCAGCGCCCGTAGTGAGTCGTGGTATAGCCCCACGGCGCAAAGGGTACCCATGTCCAGCCATGGTGTGCATAGACCCAACGTCCGTCGTGGAACGGGGACCAGTAGGGGGCCACGTAAGGGTGCCAGGCCCAGGTGTGGTAGTCATCGTAGTAGATCCAGCTGCCATGACCCTCGAGATCGGCGGCGTGGTGCACGATCTGCCTCGGCACATAGGAGCGCTCGCGGACGTGGTGCTCGGTCAAGGCCGTGCGCGCGACCTGCTCGGCTTGCCAGCGATCGAAAGTGTCCTGGTCGGCGGTATTGAAGGCGATGGCCCGTGCCGGTGCGCTATTCCCTTCTGCGTAGCTTTCTTCGCCGGCATCCACGGGCTCGCTCCGGCCACCGCCGATCAACTCTCCCGAGCCCCGGTAGGTGGACAGCCAGAGGCGCTGCTCTTGGTCGATGTCGAGACGAAACAAGCCACTGCCGGGCAGCACAGCGCTGGCCGCCGGCGCATCGACACGGGCGATCCCCGCGGGCTCGTGGTATCGGTCGGGCGCGGGCCGTGCCACATAGATGCTTCCGGCCCACAGCCTGATGATGATACCGGCGCCCCCGGCCTGGCCGCCGAAGCTTTCCAGGTCGATGGTGGTCTGCTCGTCCATCCACAGCAGCGAGCCGTCGTCGAAGAGCAGCTCGACGCGGCCGTCGTCCCCACTCCAGATGCGGTCGCCCGGGTCCAGCGGCAGGTTGATGAGGGCGGCTCGGGTCTCGCCCGCGGCGGCACGCTGCATGGACACAGTGCCTTCGAAATACCGGAGGTGCGCCCGCAGTTCGTGGTCAGCAGAGGTTTGTGCAGAGACGCTGACCGCAAGAAGTAGCGTCAGCAGTAGCACGAGGAGGGTTTTCCCGCAGCCTGATAGGCCCCTCACCCACAAGGACTGTCGCCGGTATCTCAGCATTCGAATCACCCCCTGGTCGGGCTACCTGCCCGACCAGTGGTCGACCCTCGCTGCTACCGGTGGAAAGGAAGGGTGGGGGAGAGAAAATCGGCGGGACCCACATTCCAAAGATAGCCTGGCCGTGGGTCGGCGTCAATGGGGCTGGCTACTTGGTGTCGCGCAGCTCACGGATGTAGGCCCGCGTTTCCCGCCGGGTCACCGCTGCCAGCGCCAGCAGGCCGATGAGGTTGGGCACCGCCATCAGGGCGTTCATGCTGTCCGCCAGCTCCCAGACCAGGTCGATGTGGACGATGGCACCGACAAAGGCCATCAAGGTGAAGAGCAGGCGGTAGGGTTTGACAGCGCGCTCGCCAAGCAGGTAGGCGATCGACTTCTCGCCGTAATACGACCAGCCGAGGATGGTGGAGTAGGCAAAAAAGATCAGCCCGAGCGAGACGACGATACCGCCGGTGTTGCCCGGGAGGCCGCGCGAAAAGGCTTCCACGGTCAGCGGGGCGCCGTCGAGGCCCGAGCTCCAGGCCCCGGTGAAGATGATCACGAAGCCGGTCATCGAGCAGACGACGATGGTGTCGATGAAGGTCTGAGTCATCGACACCAGGGCCTGGGTGGCCGGGTTCTTGGTCTGCGCCGCAGCGGCGGCGATCGGTGCCGATCCCAAGCCCGATTCGTTGGAAAAGACGCCACGGGCGACGCCGTAGCGCATGGTCTGAGCAACCGTGGCGCCGAGAAAGCCGCCGGCCGCAGCGGTGGGGCTGAACGCCTCCCGCAGCACCAGGGTGAAGATCAAGGGCACACCGCCGAGATTGCGCAGGATCACCACCAGGGCGGCTCCCATGTACAGCAAGATCATCGCCGGCACCATCACCTGCGTGACCCGGGCGATGCTGCGGATGCCCCCGAGGATGACCAGGCCGGTGGCGAGGGCGATCGCCAGCCCGGTATAGGTCTGCTGCAGGCCGAAGGTGCTGTGGACGGCGTCTGCCACCGAGTTGCTCTGCACCATGTTGCCGATGCCGAAGGCGGCGAGGGCAGCCAGCAAAGCGAAGAGGCTGCCGACCTTGGGCATCTTCGCGCCCAGCGCCAGATAGTACATGGGCCCGCCGCTCATCTGACCACGCTGGTCGGAGACCCGGAAACGGACCGCGAGCAGGGCCTCGGCGAACTTCGTCGCCATGCCGAACAGCCCGGTGATCCACATCCAGAACAGCGCTCCGGGGCCGCCTGCGGCGATGGCCGTGGCCACACCGGCGATGTTGCCGGTGCCGACGGTGGCGGCGAGGGCGGTCATCAGCGCCTGGAAGTGGGTGATATCACCCTCGGCGGGCTCGTCCTCTTTTCTCTTGATCAGCGCTAGGTAGAGGGCATGGCCGAGCAGTCGAAACTGCACCCCACCCAGGTAGACGGTCAGGAAGATCCCCGTGCCGACCAACAGCACCAGCATCGGCCATCCCCAAAGATAACCGTTGAGCCAGACGAAAAAGGCGGTCAATTGGGCGGAAAGGTCGGATTCGATCACGGTCGCGACTCGTCGAAGGGGGTACACGGCCGGCAGTGCGCCGGGGAAGCGGCGGCCTGCCGGGCGGCTTTTACCTCGCCGGGGGGCTCAGCGCAAGCAAAGTCATGATCTATCCTCTGCTCCACGGCGAAGGCCGATCGATGGCCTGCTAGGATGTATCCATGCGCATCGGGCTAGGTAACTTGTTGGCGCTGGCGCCCTACGCAGCTCGTGCCGAAGCTTCCCGCGGACGGCGCTATCCCGAGGAAGAGCATCCCTACCGAGATTGTTTCCAGCGTGATCGCGACCGCATCGTCCATTCCCGTGCCTTTCGCCGCCTGGAGTATAAGACCCAGGTCTTTCCCAACTACGAGGGCGATCACTTCCGCACCCGCCTGACCCACACCATCGAGGTTTCCCAGATCGCCAGAACGGTGGCCGCGGCGCTCGGCCTGAACACCACCCTGGCCGAGGCGATCGCGCTGGCCCACGACCTCGGGCACCCGCCCTTCGGCCACGCCGGCGAAGAAGCCTTGGACGCCGGCCTCGCCGAGCACGGGGGCTTCGAGCACAACCGTCATGCCTTGCGCATCGTCGAGGAGCTCGAGGAACGGTATGCAGCTTTCCAGGGCCTCAACCTGAGCTACGAGGTGCGAGAGGGCATCGTCAAGCACACCACCCGCTACGACCGCTTCCGCCACGATGAGTTGCGCGAGTACCGTCCCGAGGAGCAACCCTATCTCGAAGCCCAGATCATCGATTGGGTGGACGAGATCGCCTACAACATCCACGATCTCGACGACGGCGTCGAGGCCCGCATTCTCTCGGTCGAGCAACTGGTCGCCGCGTTGCCCCTCTTCGGCGAGCTATACCAGAAGCAGAAAGAGCGCTTCCCCGAGGCTGACCCTCACCAGCTTTTCAACGAGTCGAACCGCGGGATGCTGGATCGGCTGGTCACCGACCTCATCGATACCACCCGTGGCCAGATCGATGCTGCCGGCATCACGGATGTCGAAGCGGTGCGCCGCCATCCGCAGCGGCTGGTCGCCCACAGCCCGGTTGTCTACGAAGAGTTAGAGCGAGTGGCCAGCTTCTTGATGCAGCACCTCTACCGGAGTTCCCGGGTCTCCGCCGCCATGGAGAGGGCGCGGGGGGTGGTGCGGGGTCTTTTCGACGCCTACCGCAAGGAGCCTGAACGGCTGCCGCCCCGTCATCGCCGGCGCTTCGGCGCCGTACCCGAAGTCGTCGCCATTGCCGACTATGTCGCCGGCATGACCGATCGCTTCGCCCTGGAGGCGTACCGCACTCTCGAGAGGGACGAGTAAGCCGGCTCAGCGGCAGCAGGCCGATCTCAAGCCGTCCGCTCTTCCTGCGGCGAGAAGCTCACCAGGTTGGTGGCCGGAACGGCGATCGGCTGCGCCCACTGCTTGAACTGGACCAGGTAGAATTTTTCGAAGCGCTTGGGATGAAAGCCGAATGGGCCCAGCTCATCCCCGGTGAGCTCTTTCAGAACCTCGCCGTGCCAGTCCTTGCGAACCATGATCTTGTGACCAATGGTGTCTCGCAGCTCGCCGGGAGTTCGTACCACTCGTACATGCTTTCCCATAGATGTGGAGGTCGGATGGTGTCGGTCTTGGCTCTAGAGATCCGTCTGCGGGCGCTACGGCGCGCCTCCCCCGCCGCAACAACGCCCATCAGCCTGATTCTAGCACCCGCCTGCCGCGGCCGCACCTGGCAGACTAGCGGGAACCCATCGGGGTTGATCGGCAGCTCGCCAACAGGTTCATCCGGCTGCCGTACCCGTTCATTGATAGGTCTTCCGCATCTCTGATACTCTGCTCCCTGTTCGGGTCGTGTTGCCTCGGCCCCACCGGCCCTTTCGGGTCGAGCGTTCTCACCTTTCGCGGTACTGGAGTGTGCGCATGTCCTACGAGTCCTTCCTGGTAGACAAGAAAGACGGCATCGGGGTGGTTACCCTCAACCGGCCTCCCGCAAACACCTACAATTTCGACCTCATGCGAGAGCTGGATCGCGTCATCGAGGAGGTCCGCGTCGACGAGGAGATCAACGTCGTGGTGCTCACCGGCGGGGGCAAGTTCTTCTCCGCCGGCGCCGACATCAAGATGCTCAAAGAGAGCAAGCCGCAGTACAAGGCGATGTTCTGCCTGCACTGCCAGGAAACGCTGATGGAGCTCGAGCGTATTCCCAAGATCGTCATCGCCGCCATCAACGGCCACTGTGTCGGCGGCGGCCTGGAGATCGCCTTGGCCTGTGACCTCCGCTTCATGGGCAGGGACGTCGGCAAGATCGGTCTCCCCGAGGTCACGTTGGGGGTGCTGCCGGGCACCGGGGGCACGCAGCGGCTACCCCGGTTGGTCGGTAAGTCCCGAGGGTTGGAGCTGATGATTACCGGCAAGACCCTGAGCCCCGAGGAAGCCAAGCAGATCGGCCTGGTCAACGAGGTTTTCGACGGCGATGTGCTCGAGGAGACCCTGGCTTTCGCCCGCGACCTGAACCAAGGCGCCGTGCGCGCCATCGGCCTCATCAAGGTGGCCGTGCAGGAGGGAATCGAAATGCCCCTGGCGCAGGCGATGGCCCTCGAGCGCGAGCTGCAGAACCGACTGTTCATCACCGAGGATGCCAAAGAAGGTTTGAACGCCTTCCTCGAGAAGCGGGCTCCAGCCTTCAAGGGAAGCTAGCCCACCGCCACCACGGATTCAGGACCATGACGATCGAGGCGGTCGGCGCGGTGATCGAGGCATCGCCGCGCAAACTGTTCATTGCCGGCGAATGGAGCGATGCCGAGGGTGGCGCCTCCTTCGCCACCGTCAATCCGGCCACCGGCGAGGTGCTTGCCGAGGTGGCCGCGGCGAGTCGTAGCGATGTCGACCGTGCCGTGGCGGCGGCTCGAGAGGCCTTCGACAACGGTCCCTGGGCCGAGATGGCGGCTCGGGAGCGCGGTCGCATCCTCTGGCGGCTGGGCGAGCTGCTGCGCGACGAGCTCGAGGACGTCGCCCTGCTCGAGACCCTCGACAACGGCAAGCCGATCTTCGAGTCACGCTACGTCGACGTCCCCATGGTCGCCGAGGTCTTCCAGTACTACGCCGGTTGGGCCGACAAGTTGCACGGCGAGACCATTCCGGTGAACGGCAACGTCCTCGATTACACCCTGCGCGAGCCTGTTGGCGTGGTCGCGGCGATCGTTCCCTGGAACTTTCCGCTGCTGCTGGCATCCTGGAAGGTGGCACCGGCGCTGGCGATGGGCAACACGGTGGTGCTGAAGCCGGCCAGCAACACGCCCCTGACCGCACTGAAGCTGGCCGAGCTGGTCGCCAAGGCCGGCTTGCCGCCGGGTGTGCTCAATGTCGTGCCCGGTCAGGGCTCGCGGGTCGGCGCCGCGCTGGTGCGCCATGCCGACGTCGACAAGATCGCCTTCACCGGCGAGACCGCCACCGGGCAGGAGATCCTGCGTGGCTCCGCCGACACCCTGAAGAAGATCACCCTCGAGCTGGGCGGCAAGTCACCCAACATCGTGCTTGCCGACGCCGACCTCGACGCCGCCGCCAAGGGCGCGACCATCGGTATCTTTTACGGCAAGGGGGAAGTGTGCGCCGCCGGCAGTCGTCTCTTCGTCGACAGCGCCGTCGCCGAGGAGTTCATCGACCGTGTGGTTGCGCGCACCGAGAAGCTGGTGCCCGGCGACCCGCTCGACCCGAAAACGCGCATGGGAGCCATCGTCTCCAGCCAGCAGATGGATAAGGTTCTCGAGTACGTCGGCGCCGGCAAAGAGGAGGGGGCGCGGCTACGCACCGGCGGTGATCGCGCCGTGGTGGGAAAGGGCGACGGCTTTTTCCTGCGGCCCGCGGTCTTCGATCAGGTCGACAACTCCATGCGCATCGCCCGCGAGGAAATCTTCGGGCCGGTGCTGGCGACCATCGCTTTCGACGATGAGGAGAGCGCCATCGCCCAGGCCAACGACACCCCCTATGGTCTCGCCGCCGCCGTCTGGAGCCGGGATATCGGCCGCGCCCATCGCATCGCCCGACGCCTGCGGGCCGGCACCGTATGGGTGAATACCTACAACCGTTACGATGCGGCCGCCCCCTTCGGCGGCTACAAGATGAGCGGCTTCGGACGTGAGCTCGGCGCCCACGCCCTGGAGCACTACACCCAGGTCAAGAACATCTGGGTGGATCTCGGCTGAGCGCGACCCGGCACGGCAGCCATCGCCGCCAGCCAGCAGGAGCCATGTTCGACTTCCGCGCAGCGCGACCGGTGGTGCTCGCAGCCCCGGTGCGCACACCGATCGGCAGATTCGGCGGCGCGCTACGGAGCCTCGGTGCCGTGCAGCTCGGCATCGGCGCCGCCAAGGCGGTGCTCAAGCGCAGCGGCATGGCCGCCGCCGAGATTTCCGAGACCGTCTTCGGCCACGCCCGTCAGGCCGGCTGCGGGCCCAACCCGGCGCGCCAGATCGCCATGGGGGCGGGGGTTCCGGAGACCTCCCCGGCGTACACCGTCAATCAGGCCTGCGCATCCGGGCTAAAAGCGGTGATGCTGGCCGCTCAAACGGTGGCCGCCGGCGCCGCCGAGGTGATGCTCGCCGGCGGCACCGAGAGCATGAGCAATACCCCCTATCTGCTGCCGGGGGCTCGCTGGGGGTATCGGCTGGGCCACGCCGAGGTCCTCGACGGCCAGTACAGGGACGGCTTTCTGTGCCCGCTTTGTGGCGAGCTCATGGGCAGCACGGCGGAGCGGCTGGCCGAACAATACGAGATCAGCCGTCAGGAGCAGGATCGCTACGCCATGGAGACGCAGCGGCGCTGCCAGCTGGCGCGAGAGGATGGACGCTTCGTCGACGAGATCGTGCCGGTCGAGGTATCGGTGGGCAAGGGCGGCGAAACGGCGATCGTTGATGTCGACGAGCATCCGCGGGATGAGGTCACCATGGAGCAGCTGGCCCGGCTCAGCCCGGTCTTCAAGAAGGAGGACGGCACGGTGCACGCCGGCAACAGTAGCGGTGTCGTCGATGGGGCGGCGGCGATGCTGGTGCTGTCAGAGGATGCAGCACGGAGGCTGGCTGTGGAGCCCATGGCACGGCTCGTCGTTGCTACCCAGGCGGGCGTCGATCCAGCGGTCATGGGCATTGGGCCAGTGCCGGCGGTACGGGAGCTGTTGGCGGCGACCGACCTGTCGCTGGCCGATATCGATCTGGTCGAGTTGAACGAGGCCTTCGCCGCCCAGGTGCTGGCGGTGGATCGCCAGTTGCATTTCGATGCCGATAGGCTCAATGTCAATGGTGGTGTCATCGCGCTGGGACATCCTATCGGTTGTACCGGCGCGCGGATTCTGGTCACCCTGATGCACGAGATGTGCCGACGCCAGGCCCGTCGGGGTCTTGCGACATTGTGTGTGTCAGGGGGGATGGGCGCGTCGATGCTCGTGGAGCGAACGAGCTACAAGCAGGGAGCTCGGAGGTGAGTGCTGGTGGCCACATCGGCTACGAGCGTAGCGGGCATGTCGGTTGGATCACGCTCGAGCGGCCGGACAAACTGAACTCCCTGGCCGGACAGATGCGGGAGCAGCTGCGCTCCCGTATCAAAGAGGCGGCGGAGGCGGGGGAGGTCAGGGCGCTGGTCGTCACCGGCGCTGGCGCCGCCTTCTGTGCCGGCGGCGACGTCGACGCCATGGCGGCGTTACGCCGGCAGGGTGACGAGGCCGGCTTCCGCGCTCTGCTGCACGCCGGGGCGGAGGTGATCCTGTCGCTGCAGGCGTTTCCGGGCCTGACGGTGGCCGCTGTCAACGGTGTCGCCGCCGGGGCCGGATTGGCCCTGGCCCTGGCCTGTGACATCAGGGTGGCGACGCTGGGGGCACGCTTCGGCGCGACCTGGGGCAAGCTCGGCCTGGCGCCTGATTGGGGAGCGAGCTTCTGGCTACCGCGGCTCGTCGGCCCCGCACGGGCGCTCGAAATGGTGCTCAGCGGGCGACTGATTCCGGCGGCGGAGGCAGCGCAAGTAGGCCTGGTTCACGAGCTCGTCGACGAGGAGGAGTTGCGCGCGACGGCACAGCGGATCGCCACCACGAAAGGCGTCGCACGAGAAGCAGTGAGTCATGCCAAGTATCTGATCCGCGCCGGCATCGAGGGCTCTCTCGAGCAAGCGCTGGCACGGGAGGTAGAAGCCCAGGAGGCTTGCTTCAACAGCGAGGATTTCGCCGAGGGGCTGGCCGCCTTCCTGGAGCAGCGGCCGGCCCGTTTCCGGGGCAAGTAGTGGTGCGGGCCGCAAGGGGTCGTCCGACGATGCCCTCAGGGTGTGAGTGACGATGGCGAGTGCTGACTTTCAAACCATCCGCTACCAAGAACAAGGGCAAGTTGTCCACCTGACGATCGACAACCCGCCGGTCAACGTCCTCACCCTGGAGGTTATCGACGAGCTCGACCGTGCCTTACAGGTTGCCGCCGACAAGGCCGACCTGTCGGTGCTCGTCCTGCACGGCGCCGGAGAGAAGGCATTCTGCGCCGGCGTCGACGTCGAGGCCCACACGCCCGAGCGCGTGGAAACCATGCTGGAGTCTTTTCACCGCCTCCTTCGCCGGCTCTGGAGCCTCGAACCGGTGACCCTGGCCGTGGTGCAGGGAGCGGCTCTCGGTGGTGGCTGCGAGCTGGTCAGTGCCTGTGACCTGGTGGTGGCTGGCAACAGCAGCCGTTTCGGCCAGCCGGAGATCAAGCTCGGCTGTTTTCCGCCCGTCGCTGCCGCCATCCTGCCAGGCCGTATCGGCCATCACCGCGCCTGCCAGCTGCTCTATCTGGGGGAGCCGATCACGGCTTCGACAGCCGCCGGCTATGGGTTGGTCAACTGGGTTGTGCCGGACGACCGGCTGGAGGTCGAGACCGACGCCCTCCTGGATCGCCTCGGCGGGCTCAGCCGCGCGGCCCTGCGCATCACCCGCAAGGCGATCCATGCCGCCAGCGAGGAGGCCTGGGGACGGGCGCTGGAGCGCTCCGAACAGCTCTATCTTCGGCAACTGACGGCCACCGAGGATATGGCCGAGGGCATCCGCGCCTTCATCGAGAAGAGAGAGCCCGACTGGCACCACCGTTGAGGAGCGGCGTCGGGTATGCTGGCCTTGGTCTGCGAACAGGGTAGAAAAAAGCTTGCCGATGAAGGAACGCATACGGCTGCAGGTCAACGGCGAGGAGCACGAGCTGCTGGTCCCTGTATACAAGACTCTGCTCGAGGTGTTGCGCGAGGATCTCGGGCTCACCGGCACCAAACACGGCTGCGAGCTAGGGGAGTGTGGCACCTGCACGGTGTTGGTCGACGGCGAGCCCTATCTCTCCTGTCTCGGCCTGCCTGTCGACCTCCAAGGACGGCAAATCGAGACCATCGAGGGTCTGGCTCGCAACGGACGACCACACGAGCT
This sequence comes from Acidobacteriota bacterium, assembly GCA_046757445.1. GTDB lineage: Bacteria > Acidobacteriota > UBA890 > UBA890 > UBA890 > JBHHYG01. The sequence continues at coordinate 5,954 of JBHHYG010000003.1, read as the reverse complement.
GCAGGTGGCCTTCGCCGAGCTCGGGGCGGCGCAGTGCGGCTATTGCACCCCCGGCATCCTGATGGCGGCGAAGGCCTTGCTGGAGGAGCAGCCGGCACCACGACGGCAGGAGATTGCCGCCTACCTTGCCGGCAACCTTTGCCGCTGCACCGGCTACCTGCAGATCCTCGAGGCCGTCGAGCTGGCCGCCGAGCGCATCGCCCGGAGGGCCGCGTCCGGAGACCCCGACCCGGAGCATCGCCCGATCGGCCCACAGCCTCCAGAGTCGATGCCGGATCCAATCCCCCCCGTAGAAGGCAAACATGGTAGCGCCGGAGATGAGGGACCCGGGTCGCTGCCACTGCCGGTGCCGGTGGAGGGCGAGCGGGGCAGCGCCGCTGCAGAGTTTCGTGCCGGTTGCCGGGGTGCAGGCTCCGAGGTGGAGCGGCTATGAGCCAGGGGTCGGAGAAGCTGGCCATCATCGGCAAGCCGCTGGCCAAGGTCGATGGCTTGGAGAAGGCCGCCGGCGAGACCGTCTACGCCGACGATCTGCAGCTGCCGCGCATGCTCACCGGCAGACTGCTCGGCAGCCACCGGCCGCACGCCCGCATCCTCGATATCGATACCGCCAAGGCCGAGGCGCTCCCCGGCGTCATGGCGGTGATCACCGGCAAGGACTTGCCGGTCAAGTACGGCATCTTGCCGGTGAGCGAGGACGAGTACCCGCTCGAGATCGACCGCGTGCGTTTCGTCGGCGACCCCATCGCCGCTGTCGCCGCCGTCGACGAGTTCACCTGCGAAGAAGCGCTGCGGCTCATCGAGGTGGAGTACGAGGAGCTGCCTACCGCCTTCACCATCGAGTCGGGGCTGGAGAGAGTCGAAGGACTGGAGCGGATCCACGACTACGGGCCGCGGGGCAACCTGCACAAGCAGGTGGCCTTGCAGTACGGTGACGTCGAGGCGGGCTTTGCCGCCGCCGACGAGATCTTCGAGGGCATCTACTTCTACGGCGGTAGCACCCATCTGCCGATGGAGCAACATTGCGCCGTCGCCCGCTACGGCGCCGACGGCAAGCTGACGCTCTGGTCGTCCACCCAGACCCCACATTATGTCCACAAGGCCCTGGCGCAGGTGCTGCAGATACCGGCCAGCCGCATCCGCGTGATCGCCACACCGGTGGGGGGCGGCTTCGGCGGTAAGTCCGACCCTTTCCCGCACGAGTTCTGCGCCGCCAAGCTCGCCATGCTCACCGGCCGGCCGGTAAAGATCACCCTGCTGCGGGAGGAGGTCTTCTACATGCATCGCGGCCGACACCCGGTGCTGATGTCGATCAAGACCGGCGTCAAGCGGGACGGCACCATCACCGCCATCGATTTCCAGTCGTTCGTCGATGGCGGCGCCTATGGCAGCTACGGGGTCGCCAGCACCTACTACACCGGCGCCCTGCAGACGGTTACCTACAAGGTTCCCGCCTATCGCTTCCGGGGCCTGAGGGTGTTCACCAACAAGCCTCCCTGCGGCCCCAAGCGCGGGCACGCCACGCCGCAGCCCCGCTACGCACTGGAGTGCCAGATCGACGAGATCGCCGAGGCGCTCGGCCTCGACCCGGCCGCTTACCGAAAGTCGATCTGTGTCGACGAGTACTCGATGACCGTCAACCATCTGCGCATTACCTCCTGTGGACTGAAGGAGTGCATCGACAAGGTCGTCGAGGCCTCCGATTTCAGCCGCCGCCACCGCCACCTGCCCTTCGGCAAAGGCATCGGCCTGGGCGTCGGCTCCTACCTGACCGGTGCCGGGCTGCCGATCTACTGGAACGACATGCCGCATACCTCGGTGGACCTCAAGGTCGATCGCGGCGGCGGCGTCAGCGCCAAGTGCATGGAGATCGACATCGGCCAGGGCTCCGACACGGTGCTCGCCATGGTGGTGGCCGAGGTGCTCGGCATCCACCCGCAGGAGGTGCAGCTGACCACCGCCGACACCGACACCACGCCCATCGACCTCGGTTCCTACTCGAGCCGCGTCACTTTCATGATGGGCAGGGCGGCGCAGCAGGCAGCAGAGGAGATCCGCGACAAGATCCTCGCCGCCGCCGCCGACAAGCTGGAGGTGCCGGCAGCGGAGCTGGTGGCACGGGCGGGGCAGATCGTCCACCCGCCGTCCGGCAGGCAGCTCTCCTTCCAGGAGGCGGTGCCGCTGGCCGAGAGCCGCTACGGGCAGCTGACCGCTACCGGCTCCTACAGACCACAAAAGCTGGCCGGGCCGTTCAAGGGCTCGGGGGTTGGTCCGGCACCGGCCTACTCCTACTCCGCCTGCGTGGCGCTACTGGGGGTCGATCCCGAAACCGGCATCGTGACCCCCGAGAAGATCTGGATCGCGCACGACTGTGGGCGGGCCATCAACCCGGTGCTCGTCGAGGGCCAGGTGGAGGGTTCCGTCTACATGGCGCTCGGCGAGATCTTCATGGAAGAGCAAGTCTTCCGGAAGGGGCTGCACAAGTTCCCGTCGATGCTCGAGTACAAGAGCCCGACTTTCCTGGAAATGCCCGAAGTGGAGACCTTCCTGGTGGAGAGCCTCGACGGTGAGGGCCCGTTCGGCGCCAAGGAGGCGGGGCAGGGACCCTTGCTGCCGGTGCCGCCGGCGGTCGCCAACGCCCTCTACGACGCCGTCGGCGTGCGCATCCGCGAGCTGCCGATCACCCCCGAGAAGGTGCTCGAGGGGTTGGCAGGGGCTGCTGGAGGCGAACCCGGCCTACTGGGTCCCGATAAGGAGCCAAGGGCCCAGGTGGGTCCCGACAAGGGTAGGGCACGCCAGGTGGGTTCCGAGAAGGGGCAAGGGGCCGCGGTGGGTCCGGAGAAGGTGCCTCAGGTCGAGTGGCCGGAGCCGATCCACGTCGATCCGGTCTGGTATGGCGACGAGCCTGAGAACTGGGTTCCTACCACTCGCCGCGAGGGAGAAAAACCATGCTGAGATTGCCGCCCTTCGAGTACCGGCGTCCCGCCACGCTCGAGGAGGCAACGCAGATGATGGCGGAGGGTGGCGGCCGGGCCATGCTCGTGGCGGGCGGTACTGACCTGTTGCCGAACCTCAAGCGCCGCCAGTTCGAACCCGCGGTGCTGGTATCTCTGCAGGGCCTCGGCGAGCTACGGGCCATCGACGCCGATGGCGCGGGCTTGCTGCTAGGCTCCGGAGTGACCCTCTACCAGCTCGGCCGCTCCGAGGCGGTGCGATCTCGCTTTCCGGCGCTGGCCCAGGCGGCCTCGCAGATCGCCAACCCCCAGATCCAGCGGATGGGCACCCTGGGTGGCAACTTGTGCGTCGACACCCGCTGCAACTACTACAACCAGACCCATGAGTGGCGGAAGTCGATCGGCTTCTGCATGAAGAAGGACGGTGCCGTCTGCCTGGTGGCCCCCGGCAGCCGGAAATGCTGGGCCATCTCTTCCAGCGATACGGCGCCGGTGCTGATCAGCCTCGGGGCAGAAGTGGTGCTCGCCGGTGTTGCCGGGGAGCGAACGATACCGGTCGAGGCCCTTTACCAGGACGATGGCATCAACTACTTGACCCGGCAGCCCAACGAGATCCTCATCCGCATCGTCGTTCCCGCCGCTGCCGGGTTGCGCTGCAGCTACCGAAAGGTGCGCCGCCGAGGCAGCTTCGATTTTCCCATTCTCGGCGTCGCCACAGCCCTCGAGATTGAAGACGGTAGGGCGCGGCGGGCAAAGATCGTTCTCGGTGCCGTCCACACCCATCCCGTCGAAGTCGTCGAGGCAGAGCGGTTGATGGTGGGTGAAACGCTCAGCCCGGAGCTCATCGAGGCGGCGGCAGAGGCCGCAGCCGCGGCGGCAACGCCACTGGACAACGCCGACCTGACCCTCTACTGGCGCAAGAAGATGGCCCGCGTCGAGGTGCGGCGGGCTTTACTGGATCTTGTAGACCTACAGCCCTAGCCCGAACTTCTCAACGGCTCGCGGCTGCGCGGGCGCAGAAAGCCGGCCAGCCACCAGATCATCAGCCCCAAGAGCAGCAACGGTATGACGATGAAGATCAGCTTGAGCAGCAAGATGGCGCCGATGATCAAGGCCAGCGGCAGCAAGATCAGTGCGCCCAGCAGCAGCAAGATGCCGCCGAAGGTGAACTTGAGCGCGAAGCCGGCCAAGCGGAAGAGAAGGTAGAAGGGCAACAGCAGCAGCCAGCCCGCCAGGATCACGGCTCCGACCACTGCCGCGATCAGCACGACCCCCAGCAACTCGAACATCAGCACCTCCCCGGCAGGCGCAGCACAGCAACGAGCAGCCTCATCCTATCTGACGGATACCCCGCCATAAAGGTTTCGTCTCTGCACCCACCCTTTACTTCGCGCTCCTATCCCTCACGCTCCCATGCCTGGGGCGCTCTTAAACCTCGATCGTTTTCTTATAGGTATATGCCGGCGAACAGCAAATAATCGCCCAGGAAGTGGGCCACCACCGCTGATTCCCAGCCGGCCTTCAGGTAGACGAGCCCCAGAATCAGGCCGAACGCCACTGCCGGAGCGGGGTTGAACCGATGGGCGAAGCCGAACAGCAGGGCGGAGAGGATAACGGCCCCCGCGATCATCAGCTTCGAAGGCCGTGGGGCGGGCGGTGACGGTTCGCCCCGCGCCGGCTCGAAGCCGAAGCGAGGCCGCCAGCCGTAGAAGCGCATCCCCAGCGACACCAGAAAGGGAATCGCGAAGAGCCGGTAGAAGGTTTCCTCCAGCAACCCCGCCCGGGCGGAGAGCAGCAGCATGTCGAGATGACTGTCGAGGTTGTCCGCGTACCAGGGGCGGACCGGGGTGCTCGCTGCCGTATGGTAGAGAGCGCTGTTGACGAGGGAGATGGCGATTCCGACGCCGACGCCGTAGACGGCGAAGCGCGTCCACTTGTGGCGCGAGGGTAGGGGAGAGAGTAGCAAGAAGGTCGGGAGCCCCAGGCTCGAGGCCGTCCATACGGCGAAGTAGCTGGTGATCGAGAAGGCGGCGAGAAAGACGCCGACGATGGCGGGCAGCGACCGCAACGCCACCCCGTCGATCACGACCTCGTAGAGCACCGCGGTGGCCGTACTCAACAGGACTGCGACTGCGACGATCAGAATTCGGCGCAACGTTTCAACCTGCTCGTGGCACCGCAGAATTGCACGATCACCGCAACGGGGTTTTGTTGATGCTCCTTGATCACCGTGCTACGGTGCGCTCCCCAGCACATTGTAGCGTGCAGCGGCGGCCGCAGCCCAGGTCAGCCCCGTTTGCTAGCCCAGGAGGATCCCGTGGTCCGACATACCCCGTGGGAAGAGGTGCCACTCGAGCGCCTTTCGCCAACCATTTCTCGCCGCGTGCTCTCGGGCGAGAAGGTGATGGCGGCCATTGTGACGCTGAAGAAGGGGGCGGTGGTTCCCGCCCATCATCATGAGAGCGAGCAGATCACCTATATCCTCGAGGGTGGCCTGCGGTTCACCCTGGGTGACGGCAGCACCGTCGACGTGCGGGCCGGCGAGACGCTGCTCATACCGTCGAACGTCGAGCACGCTGCCGTGGCCCTCGAGGACACCCTCGATCTGGACTGCTTCAGCCCCATCCGCGAGGATTGGCTCAGCGGTGACGATGCCTATCTGCGGGGTGAGGGATGAAGATCCGGCTCGACGGGCGGACGGCGCTGGTGGGAGGTTCCTCCGCAGGACTCGGCCTGGCGATTGCCAAAGGCATGGCCGCGGCCGGCGCCAACCTGGTGCTGTGCGCCCGTACCGCGGCGAATCTGGAGAGGGCGGCAAAGGAGTTGGAGGCCGCTGGAACGGAGGTGCTGGCGGTCTCCACCGACCTCACCCGGGTGGAGGAGATCGAGCGCCTGGCCAGCGCCGCTCTCGAGCGCTTCGGCACCGTCGACATCCTCGTCAACAACGCCGGTGGCCCGGCCCCGGGGCTCTTCGACCAGCTCGGTGAAGAGAGCTGGCGGCAA
>JBHHYG010000002.1:0-37038 GCA_046757445.1 Acidobacteriota bacterium | reverse complement strand
GCCTCCGCTACCACGTAGCCGTGCTCGACCCTGATATCAGCACCCAGGCTGGTAAAGGCGGCGAGGTGACGGTCCACCGGACGCGCGCCGATCGCACACCCTCCCGGTAGCGAGACGCGCGCACGGCCGGTACGAGCCAACATCGGGCCGAGAACCAAAAAGGAAGCCCGCATCGTCTTGACCAGCTCGTAGGGTGCATCGCAGCACTCCAGACTATGGACCTTGGTGATCACCTCACCGGGGGCGGGACGTTGCACCTCGACGCCCAGGTGCTGCAGAAGCCGGCAGATGGTCCCCACGTCACGCACATCTGGCACGTTGCTTAGCCGTAATTCGTCGTTGCACATGAGGGTGGCGACGAGCGCTGGCAGGGCCGCGTTCTTGGCGCCTCCCGTAGGCACTTCGCCCCTCAACCTGTGGCCGCCGATGATACGCAACTTCTGCACCTGCGATCTCCTCCTCGTGCGCCCGCTCGCTAGACGACCCGTTGAGAAGTTCGGGCTAGCTCCACTGTAACACTGGCCCATGAGCGTAGCCGGGATCGGGGATCGAAGCGTTCGATCGACGTCTTCTTCCTTCTTGCCTGTGCTCACCAGGCCCAGGCGCGGTACCCTAGCCCGCCACCCGGGCATGTCACCGGAGTGCGGTTCGGCGTGCTTCCGGCCAGCGGGTGGGAAGCGACGAGAAGGCACGATACCCTCGGGGTGGGAGCCGGGCATGGAGACTAAGGACGCGAGAGAGGCGGGGAAAGCGATCATCACCTATCTGGTGCTGACCTTTGCTTTCAGCTCGGTGTTCTATTACCGCATCATCACCGGCGGCAGACTCGCTGCGGCCGGCGGGCTGTACGTGCTGGGGTTGATGTGGTGTCCTGGATTGGCCGCCCTGACCACCTCCTTGCTGCTGCGCGGGAGCTTCAGAGACCTCGGTTGGGGCTGGGGCAAGACCCGTTACCAGCTGGTGGCCTACGCTCTTCCGTTGGGATACGCGGGGGTGGTCTACGTTCCCGTTTGGCTGTCTGGGCTGGGCAAGATCGACGCCGGGATCCTCCAGCAGATAACGACCCGATTCGGATGGAGCGCGCTGCCCGAGGGCGCGGTTCTTCTTCTCTACCTGCTCCTGTCGGGAACGTTGGGCTTCGTGCGCAGCTGCCTCAGCGCTCTGGGGGAGGAGATCGGCTGGCGGGGACTTCTGGTTCCACAGCTGGCGCGGATGACCAGCTTCACCAAGACAGCGCTGGCTAGCGGCGCGATCTGGGCTGTCTGGCACTACCCGGTAATTCTCTTCGCTGACTATCGCGGCAAGACCCCCGTGTGGTTTTCTCTTTTATGTTTCACCGTCATGGTCCTGGCCATCAGCTTTGCGTTCGCTTGGCTAAGGTTGAAGTCTGGCAGCTTGTGGACCGGAATGATCTTGCACGCCAGCCACAATTTGTTCATCCAGAGCTACTTCGACCTGCTGACCGCCGATACCGGGGTGACGGCATGGATTACCGGAGAGTTCGGCGCCGGCCTGGTCATCGCCGCCGTCGTGGTCGGCATTTTGTTTTGGAGAAAGCGTTCCGAGCTGTTCGACCTCTGCGGGCCCGACCATGCCCTGGCAATGAACCGTGATGAGTAGCATCCTGCTGGGAGGTGTTTGCGGGCGGTCGTGTGGGGTGAGCTGCTCTCACTTGAAACCATCGCTTACAAGACAGGAGAAAGGGCAATGAGCACGAAACCGGATCGGGGCTCGAGGAGCCGGAGCTGGGTTACGGCTACACGCTGGCGGGGCACCATGGCGATGGTGTTGGTGGGTGCATTGGCGGCAGTGGTGCACTCAGAGCCGACATCTGCTGGCGAGACATTCTCCATGAGCTCGGTTGCTGCGGTCGGCGAGAGCCGCTGGCCGGGTTCGGCGCCGGGCGCTCAAGCGCACGAGAGAGTGCTGTTGGGAGCAGACGGTGAGCCCTTGCCATTCCAGAGCAACGAAGAGGTGGAAGAGTTTTTGCGCACGGCGGCGGTCGTCGAGGTCAAGGATATCCCGCAGGGGGTCACCGACCCGCGCAAGGTTCTGCTGGAGAAAGATGGCGTCCGTATGCACGCGGTCTTCCGCTATGTGGACATCACCAAGGATTCAGTGCGCATCGGCAAGCGCCTCCATCCTTTCTTTCGCGATAGCTACATTTTCGAGTGCGCCGCCTATGAGCTCTCCAAAATGCTGGGGCTGGACATCGTGCCGCCGGCGGTCTTGCGCAAGGTTAAGAACAAGAAGGGCTCGCTGCAGGCATGGGTAGAGCAAGGCATGACCGAAATGTCGCGAGTCGAAAAAAGCGTGCAGCCGCCCGATCTTGGCCGCTGGCGACATCAGGTTTACCTGATGCGACTCTTCGACAACCTCGTCTACAACCTCGATCGCAACCAGGGCAACATCCTTCTAGACTCCGGCTGGAACATGTGGCTCATCGACCACACTCGCGCCTTTCGTCGCTACCCCGACCTCGAGACCCCGAGCAAGCTGAGAGAGGTTAGCCGAGCCTTGTGGCAGAGGCTGCAAGAGCTGGACGAGGCCGAGGTGAAGGAGCGGCTCAAGCCTTTCCTGCGTGGTGCCGAGATCGACGGGTTGCTCAAGCGGCGACGGAAGCTGGTCGAGCACTTCCAAGCGTTGATCGCTGAGCGCGGCGAAGCGAAGGTGCTCTACACCATCTAGCCCGAACTTCTCAACGACTCGCGGCCCTTGCGCCCACTCGCTTCACGACCCGTTGAGAAGTTCGGGCTAGCGCTAGCGGGAGCCGTGTCGGTGTACCACGTAGCGGCCGATGAGGTAGCCGAGGACGCTGCCCACCAGGGTGTCCGACGGAAAGTGCTCGCGGCCGGTGAAGCGCAGCACGCTCACCGCCGTGGCTACACCGTAGGCGCTGAAGCGGACGACCGGCTTGTCAGGGTATTCCTCGGCGATGACGGTTCCGAGAGCCCATGCGCCGATGGCATGTCCGGAGGGAAACGAAGCCCCACCATTATAAAAGCGGCCCCTGCCGAGTCCGGCGTTCGGCCGCTTGCGGTTGGTGCCCACCTTGATGGCATTGACGACGATTCCACTGTGGATGAGAGCCTGGAGTCCCAGCAAGCCGGTCTCCGTGGCGCGGCCGTTGTTTTTCCACTTGCCGATACCGTAGATCGCTGCCGCCGCGCCGAAGGTGGCGGGGGCGCCGCCGAGGTCGGAGATGTTCTTGCTGGTATCGATGAGATCATCCCGGTCTACCAGCTTGTGACTCGCGTCGCGATCGACCTGGATCAATCCTCCTGTGGCTGCCACCAGCGGCACCAGCCACTTGGCATCGCCCGGGCGCAGCGCCAAGGGGCTGGTCCAGATCGCCTTCTGATCCCGCAACAAGTCCTTGAAGAACCACTTGCCATCGTAGGTATGGTGACCCGGTGGTGGCTCGGCCCCCTGGGCGGCGATGGCCGGAATGGGCGGCCCCAGCACCAGCACTCCCAGCAGGCCGGCGAAGACGATTCGACCGAATGCGCTCAGCCTCTCCTCCTCATCGGTTCCTCGAGATCAGCCGTAAAGGCCCATTCGTGAATGGTTGCGCAGGATCAGCCGGCCGGAGATCACTATCGGAAGCCCGAGTGTCCACGCGCGCACAATCGCCAGCTCACATTAGCCCGAGCTTCTCAACGGGTCGTGGCTGCGCGAGCGCAATGGCGCGCGATGACTGCGTTGCGCTTGGCTCGCGGGCTCGACGTACTGCACGAGTACGCCTGCGCCCTCGAACCGGCGCGCGCCTTGTCCTCGCAGCCCTTGCGCCCGCTCGCTTCACGACCCGTTGAGAAGCTCGGGCCATTCTATCGCAACGGCGGCTCGGCTCCGCGGATCGCGGAACGCCGCCCGCCCGCTTGCCGTCGCCCCTTACCGCTCAAGCGCGGATGACAGTGAGGACCCGGGGGATCTCCTGGAAGTCGGGCTCGATCTGCGGTTGTTGCCAGCGGCCGTCGGCAGCGAGCAGCTCGGTGAGAGGGCCGTCCTGTCCCCATCCCAACTCCAGCACCAGCGGTCGGCCCGGCAGCAGCAGCTCGGCAGCCTGCGGGATCAGCCGCGCGTACACCTCCATGCCGGTGGGGCCGGCAGCCCATGCCTCCCGAGGCTCATGCTGACGGACCTCCGGCTGTACGTCGGCATCTGCGGGCGCATAAGGTGGATTGCTGACCACCAGCCCGACCGCCTCGCGTATCCTGTCGGGCGCCCGGCCGCCGTTGGTGCCCAAGGGCGCGAGCAAATCGCCGCGGATCAGGAGCAAGCGGTTGAGCACCTGCAACCGCTCGGCGTTGGCCCGTGCGGTGTCTAGAGCCTCGCGCGATCGGTCGAGGCCGCAGACGCGGGTGCCTGGGCGTGCCTGGGCCAGAGCCAGAGCGATGGCGCCGCTGCCGGTGCCAACGTCGACGGCCCATCCTGGGCCAGCAGTTAGCGAGCCGGTGGAGGGCCAGACCCTCAGAGCCGCTTCGACCACCAGCTCGGTTTCGGGACGGGGAATGAACACACCAGGGTTCACCCGTACCTCGAAATCGAGAAAAGCAGCGCGGCCGCGCAGGTACTGGAGAGGCTCGTGCGCAGCGCGGCGAGCCACCAGCCCACGGTAGTCGTGCGCCGGGCCCAGGAGAACCGGCTCGGCGAGGCACGCCAGAACCTGGGCTCGGCTGAGCTTCATGGCGTGGCCCAGTAGAAGGGTGGCTTGCAGGCGAGCGCCGGGGATCCTCCCCTTTCGGAGCTGCTCCTCACCCCAACGCAGCGCGTCGGCGACGCGGGCGAAGGCGGCACCGAGGGAAGGATCACCCCTCATGTAGCGCCGGCCTGCATCTCGGTCTTTAGGCGCTCAGCTTCGTAGAAGGTGGCCAGCTCCGAGATCAGCGGGTCGATGGCGCCACCGAGAACAGCGTCGAGCTGGTGGCTGGTGAAGTTGATGCGATGGTCGGTGACCCTGTGCTGAGGGAAATTGTAAGTACGGATCTTCTCGCTTCGATCGCCGCTCCCCACTTGTCCGCGGCGCTCTGAGGCGATGGCGTCCTGCTGCTCCCGCAGCTTGAGATCGTAAAGTCGAGCGCGCAGCACGCGCATGGCCTTGGCCTTGTTCTTGTGCCAGGAGCGCTCATCTTGGCAGGAGACCACGAGGCCGCTGGGAATGTGGGTCAGGCGCACCGCGGAGTAGGTTGTGTTGACGCCCTGGCCGCCGGGTCCGGAAGAGCAAAACGTGTCGACCCGGATCTCTTTGGGGTCGACCTCGATCTCTACCTCTTCTGCCTCGGGTAGAACCGCGACGGTGACCGCCGATGTGTGGATACGCCCCGATGCTTCCGTATCGGGCACCCGTTGCACACGATGAACGCCGCTTTCGTACTTGAGGCGGCTGTAGGCACCCTGGCCTTCGACGAGGGCATTGATCTCCTTCAGCCCACCGCTGCCGGTCGGGTGCTCGTCGAGGATCTCCACCGTCCAACCCTGGGCCTCGGCATAGCGCTGGTACATGCGGAAAATCTCCGCCGCAAAAAGAGCTGCCTCCTCGCCTCCGGTGCCGGCCCGCACCTCGAGCACGATGTTTCTCTCGTCGTTGGGGTCACGGGGCAACAACAGCCTCAGCAGCCTCTCCTCGAGGCTCTCTCTCTCCGTCTCCAGGCTGGCTAGCTCCTCCTCGGCCATCGACCGCATCTCGGGGTCGGATTCCTTCAGCAGCTCGCGGGTTCCCGCAATACCTTGCTCGAGGCCCTGGACGCGTTGGTAGGCTTCGACGATCTCGCGCAGTTGCGCGTGCCGTTTGACCAGTTTCTGGTAGCGGGCAGCGTCCCGGATCACCTCGGGCTGGGCTATCTCTTGGTTGAGCTCCTCGAAGCTCCGCTCGATTTCCTCAAGGCGCGTGATGAGGTTTGAATTCATGAGGCCGCTGCCACCTTCCTGGCAACCGTCAGGCGATTGATCCCGAACATGAAGGCCTTTTCTTCAATTATCTCGAAATCCGCCTCCTTCAACAGGGTCCGAACCTCGGCGCGCCGAAGCCCGTACACTTCACCCGGTTTCATGCCGCGGAGCGTCTGATCTGCATCCCACTTTCTTCGCAGCATGTGCCAGGCAGTGGATATCGTTGGCGGAATCATGGTCACGACGACTCGGCCGTTGGATCGTAACACCCTGCGCACTTCCCTTAGCGTTTGTCTTCGGTTGGGGATGTGGTTGAGGGCAGCGACGATGCTTACGGTGTCGAAAATCTCGTCCTCAAAAGGAAGTTGTGCCGAGTCTCCCACCAGGACGTCGACGCCACCGAATTGATAGACGTCGACGCCGACCCCTTCTCCATACCTGCGCGCGAGCTCGTTGGTTCCACACCCCAGGTCCAGCAAATGCCCGCGGATTGTGGGCAGCACCGCACGAATCCTCCAATCAAGCAGGCGTTGCCCCAAACGGTCTTTCATAGCGCCGTGTTCGATGCCGAGGGCCGGGCATGGTGCGCCCCCCTACGGCCCGGCAAAAGGACCGTAGCGCTCGCGGCAAGCCGCTCGTTGCCGATGTCCGGCAGACGCTCCCCTATGGCGACGAGGGAGCGTCGTCGCTACCGGGCTCTGGGGCTCCCTCCGAGGTTTCTTGTTCTGCAGAGAGTGCTCCAGCCTGTCTGTCAGCTTCGGGTCGTGCCCCGCTGGCCTCGACCGGCGCATCAATTTCTGCTCGCGCCGCGGCGGTGGCCCGAGCCTCGGCTTCCTCCTTGGCTTGGAAGAAACTCTCGTACTTCCGCTGGAACCTTTCGACTCTACCGGCTGAGTCGACGTATCGCTGCTTGCCGGTAAAGAAAGGGTGACATGCATTGCAGACCTCGAGCCTGAGGTCGGCTTTCGTGGAACGGGTCGTGAAGGTGTTGCCGCAAGCGCACACCGCGGTGATCTCGCGATACTCGGGATGGATCTCTGGTTTCATGGCTGGACTCCTGCTTCGTGCTCTTATCTTACTCGGGCTGGTGCATGGAGCTCAGAAACTCCTCGTTGCGCTTGGTCTTGCTCAACCTGTCGATCAGGAGTTGCATCGCCTCCGCAGGGCCGAGCGGCTGCAATACCTTGCGGAGAACCCAAATACGGTTGAGGGTGTCTCTCGATAGCAACAGTTCCTCCTTGCGGGTTCCCGAGCGGTTGATGTCGATTGCGGGCCATATACGCCGGTCGGCGAGCTTGCGCTCGAGTACGATCTCCGCGTTGCCAGTTCCCTTGAACTCTTCGAAGATCACTTCGTCCATTCGACTGCCTGTCTCGACGAGGGCCGTTGCAATAATTGTAAGGCTGCCGCCCTCTTCGGTGTTTCGGGCGGCACCGAAGAAACGCTTCGGCTTGTGTAGTGCATTGGCGTCGACGCCGCCTGAGAGCACCCTTCCGGAAGGCGGGCAGAGTGTATTGTAGGCTCTCGCCAGGCGTGTGATCGAGTCGAGCAAGATCACCACGTCTTTGCCTTGCTCCACCAGGCGCTTAGCCTTCTCGGTGACGATATCCGCGACCGCTGCATGCCGTTCCGCCGGTTCGTCGAAGGTCGAGGAGATCACCTCGCCGTCTACCGAGCGAGCCATCTCGGTAACCTCCTCGGGCCGCTCGTCGATCAAAAGGACGATGACAATGACTTCGGAATAGTTGCTGGTGATGGCGTGGGCGATGCTCTGCAAGAGCATGGTCTTGCCGGCTCGTGGTGGTGAGACAATCAGCCCGCGCTGGCCCATGCCGATGGGGCAGAGCATGTCTATGATTCGGGTTGGGAGGTCGTTGTGGCTGTATTCGAGCTCGAACTTGGTGTTCGGATGTAGGGGCGTGAGGTGGTCGTAGAAGGCCGTCCGACGCAGATGCTCCGGCAGCTCGAAGTTGATGGATTCCACCCTGATAAGGGCGAAATATCGCTCGCCGTCCTTGGGTGGTCGAATCTGGCCGATGATCGTGTCGCCGGTGCGGAGGTTGAATTTGCGAATCTGGGAGGGCGACACGTAGATGTCGTCGTGACCGGGCAAGTAATTGGACTCGGGACCACGCAAGAACCCGAAGCCGTCAGGAAGCGCCTCGAGCACCCCTTGAGCGCACAAGGAGCCATCCCTTGCCATCTGTGCACGGAGAATCTGAAAAACCAGATCCCGTTTGCGCATCTCTTGAGAGCCGTCAATATCGAGATCGACCGCAATTTCATGTAGCTCGGCGATAGGCGAGCTCTTGAGCTCGCGAATCTCCCACGTGCGTGCGGGCGTGGTCATCGTGGCCTGCTCGTTGCTCATGCTCCTCTCACCTCGATTTCAGAAAGATCTATCAGTGCCGTAGCCGTGTTAGTGTGTTCTCGTGTCATCATTCTCACTCTGCAAGGTGACCGAATACGAAGACGACGTGGCTCCCACCAAGCACTGGTCAATTAATGACCAGAGCCTTTTTCTCCCTTCACCGGTGACAGCGGAGAATGGAATCAGATTGTTGCCCTTCGTTGTCTCCAGAACGTTCGCAAACTGTCTTACCGCTGCCGCACGTCGGCCCTTTCCGAGTTTGTCCGACTTGGTGAGGACGAATACGTGGGGAACGCCAGTCTCACGTAGCCAGCCGATCATCTGCTCATCTAGGGCAGTCGGGCCGTCGCGACGGATATCTAATAGCTGGATAGCAAGCACCATGGGCTGATCCGAGCTCAAGTAGGTGTCGATGAGCTTGGCCCAAAGCGACTCACGAACATGTTTTGAAACCTTGGCATAGCCATAGCCTGGCAGGTCGACGAAAAAGCAGCTCTTGTTGCTCCCGATCAGTCGGTACCAATTGATCGCACGTGTCTTGCCAGGGTCTCGGCTGGTGGCGGCGAGCTTCCGTCTGCCCACGAGAGAGTTAATGAGACTCGACTTGCCGACGTTCGAGCGGCCGAGAAACGCTACTTCGGGCATCCGATCGGCTGGATAGTCGCCCGGCCGGCGAGAACGATATGCTGCATCAATCTGCTGGATCTTCACTGAAACCTGAAACCTCGTGTACGCCAAAGAAGCAGTTAACCACCATGGCCCGAGAGTGCCGACTCGCCGTTGTCGAAAAGAGCGGTAGCCTAGTGGGTCAGAGGCGGCTGGACAGGCTTATCCGGCTGCTGCCTCGGCGGCAGTCCGCCCTTTTCACCGTCCGACATTGGTGCAAGAGGTGAAATCAGTGCGAGTCTCAGCACCTCGTCCATGGTGCCAACGAAGTAGACTGTCAGGTCTTCACGAACTTCTTCGGGGACTTCCTTGAGATCTTTTTCGTTTTCTGCAGGCAGAATAATCCTGTTCAGGCCCGCCCGGTGTGCCGCAAGAACCTTTTCCTTCACTCCACCGATCGGCAGCACTTTGCCTCGCAGAGTGATCTCGCCAGTCATGGCGATGTCGTTGTGAATCGGAATGCCGGTCAACGCTGAGACAATCGACGTGGCCAGAGTAATCCCTGCGGAAGGACCGTCTTTGGGAATAGCTCCTTCAGGGACGTGCACATGGATATCGAAGTGGCGGTGGAACTCCTTGCTGATGTTCAGTTCTGCAGCTCGGGAGCGAACGTAGGAGAGAGCCGCCTTCCCGGATTCCTGCATGATGTCGCCGAGCTGTCCGGTTAGCGACAGTTTACCTTTGCCGGGCATGAGCGTCGCCTCGATGGCCAAGATTTCCCCTCCGCGCTCGGTCCACGCCAGGCCTGCCGCCAGCCCGACTTCAGGTCGTTCCTCTTTTTGCTTCCTCTTGAACCTGGGTACACCTAGGTATTCTTCGACCTGCTCGATGTCGATGAGGATCTTGGCGCCAGCCGGTATGGCCTCGGCGATAGGAGTGCGCCTGGGTATCATCCGCTCCATCGGGTTCCTGGCCTCGACGATCGCGCCTTCCTCCTGCTCCTCCTCCTCTTCGCTTCCGGGTAGGCCGGTTGGGCCGTTGTCCGCATCGAGCAGATCAGCCTTCTCGAACAAGGCACCTTCACGAGGCTCGGCACCGCCATCGACCGGCGCGGCCGCCTCGGCCTCTTCGGCTTCTTCACCTGATACCGCCTGCGCTCGCTGGGCAATCTCTTCCTCTGCCTGGTTCGCGGCAGCGGCGGCAATGAGGTCGGAGTACTTCTCGACCAGGTCTCGGGCCCCTTTGCGGCAAAGGCGGGCGATCTCTCGCTCCAGGTTGCGCACCCCTGCCTCTCGCGTGTATTCGTCGATGAGCTTGTCGAGGGTGCCGTCGGTGATCTCCAGCTGTGAGGGCGCTAGCCCATGGTAGGCAACTTGCTTGGCCACCAGATGACGCTTCGCGATCTCCATCTTTTCCCGCTGCGTGTAACCAGAAAGACGAATGATCTCCATACGATCCTGCAGCGCCGCCGGTATCGTGTGCATGACATTGGCTGTGGTGATGAACATCACATGCGACAGGTCATACTCGCAGTCGAGATAGTGGTCTACGAAGGTGTTGTTCTGCTCGGGGTCCAGCACCTCCATGAGCGCCGATGAGGGATCACCCCGGAAGTCCATGCTCATCTTGTCGACTTCGTCGAGCAGGAAGACCGGGTTGATCACACCTGCCATCTTCATGCGCTGCATGATCTGTCCGGGGAAGGCGCCGATATAAGTTCTTCGATGACCTCGGATTTCGGCCTCGTCGCGAACGCCGCCCAGAGACAATCGAACGAAATCTCGGCCAGTAGCACGGGCGATAGAGCGACCGAGTGAGGATTTACCCACACCCGGCCCGCCGACAAAACAGAGAATCGACCCCTTCATGGTTTCTACCAACTGGCGCACAGCGAGGAACTCGATGATGCGTTCTTTGATCTTCTTGAGGCCAAAGTGATCTTCGTCGAGGATCTCCGCCGCCAGCTTCAGATCGGTGTTCTCGCGAGTGCGACGGTACCAGGGCACCGAAGCTAGCCAATCGATATAGTTACGAGAAACCGTTGCCTCGGCGGACATCGGCGGCATGGCCTCGAGGCGCTCGAGCTCCTGAAGGGCCTTTTCCTCGACGTCGGCCGGCATCTGCGCCTTGGCGATGCGGGCACGCAGCTGGTCGGCCTCCGATCCTTTCCCTTCCTTACGACCGAGCTCCCGCTGGATCGCCTTCATCTTCTCGCTCAGGTAGTATTCCTTCTGGGCCTGCTCCATCTGCTTCTTGACTTGGCCCTGGATTTTCTTGTCGACGCGCAGCTTTTCGATCTCGAAGGAAACTACTTCGATGAGCTTGGCGAGTCGTGTTTCCACATCGACGATCTCGAGCAATTCCTGCTTGGCCGCAAGATCGACGTTAAGGTGGGCGGCGATGGTGTCGGCCAGTCGTCCCGGGTCTTCCTTCTTGACCGCGGCGAGCATCGCCTCGTGCGGCAGGTTCGCCGACAATTTCACATATTTTTCGAAAAGCCGAGTCAGTCTTTTTGCCTTGGAGTGGGCGCCGACGCCGCTGCTCGCGGGTACCAGAGGCTTTACAACCACCTCATGGAAGGCGTCCTCCTCGGTATACTCGATTGCCCTGGCGCGTTCGGCTCCTTCCACTAGCACTCGGATGTTGCCGTTGGGTTGCTTGAGGCTCTGGACGATGATGGCGATGGTGCCGAGGCTGTAAACCTGGTTGGCCTCGGGATCGTCTACCTCGGCATCCTTCTGAGCGGCGAGAAAGAGGCGCTTGCTGGACTCCATCGCCCGCTCCAGAGCTGCCACCGAGCGGGGCCGGCCGACGACAAACGGCATCATCATGCCGGGGAAGATGACGACATCCCGCAGCGGCAAGAGGGGTAGGGTCTGGTGTTCGCCTACGAGGCGCTTGGGCATACGCGCAGCGTACCGGTTGGCCTAGGTTACAACGGGGAATCTGTAACGGGATTCGCTACACCCATGATCTTACTCGTGTCAAGGCGTGGCCGCAATGCTAAAGCAAGGTCGGCGTTATCTTCCTCACGGCCCGCAAAGCTGAAACTCCAGGCCGACAGCAGCCCACTCCGGAGTGCCCGCGCCTCCGCCCGTCTTGCTTCAACCCGCCTTGCGCAGCACGGTCAAGGGATCGACTTCGTTCTCGACCACCTTGTCGGTGATAACGCACTCCTTGATGTCGCTCTCTCCAGGTAGCCGATACATGATCTCCAGCATGAACTCTTCCATGATGGCCCGTAGGCCACGAGCACCGATACCGCGCTTCATCGCCTTCTGGGCGATTGCATCGAGAGCTTCTGCGGTGAATGTCAAGGTTACATCCTCGAACTCGAACATCTTCTGGTACTGCTTGACGAGGGCATTTTTCGGCGTCTGCAGGATGGTGACCAGATCCTCGCAAGTGAGGTCCTGGAGCGTAGCGATGACTGGAAGCCGGCCGACAAACTCGGGAATGAGCCCATAGTGTATGAGGTCGGAAGGTTGCACCATCGGCAGAACGTCGTTTTCCTTGCGATCGGCGCTCCCGATATGCGCCGTGAACCCCAATCCTTGTCTGCCTATGCGGCTGCGGATCGTCTTTTCGAGGCCGACGAATGCGCCGCCGACGATGAACAAGATGTTCGTGGTGTCGATCTGGAAGAATTCCTGGTGGGGATGCTTTCGCCCCCCCTGGGGTGGGACGTTGGCTTGCACGCCCTCGAGAATCTTCAGCAGCGCCTGCTGCACACCTTCCCCGGAAACGTCACGGGTGATCGACGGATTCTCGTCCTTGCGCGCGATCTTGTCGATTTCATCGATGTAAATGATTCCCCGTTCTGTCTTTTCCTTGTCGTATCCGGAGGCCTGGAAAAGCTTCAGGATGATATTCTCGACATCCTCGCCAACGTAGCCTGCCTCGGTCAGCGTAGTGGCATCGGCGATGGTGAACGGCACCTGGAGAAAACGGGCCAAGGTTTGCGCGAGCAATGTCTTGCCGGTACCCGTGGATCCTATGAGCAAGATATTGCTCTTCGATAGCTCGACATCGTCGCGCTTGCGATGGTCGAGCATGTCGCTACGCTTATAGTGGTTGTAGACGGCTACGGCCAGCCTCTTTTTGGCCGATTCCTGGCCCACGACATATTCATCGAGGAAAGCCTTGATCTCCGAGGGCTTCGGCAGCTCGAGTAGGGCCTCGCGTTCCTCGAGATCGCGTTCCTCGGCGATGATGTCGGTGCAGATCTCTATGCACTCATCGCAAATGTAGACATTGGGGCCGGCGATGAGCTTACGCACCTCATTCTGGCTCTTGCTGCAGAATGAGCAACGTAAGGACGAACCGTTGGCGTTAGTGCGGGTCATCTTTCTCCCCGTCGCTTCGGCCAGCAGGGGTGCTCGCGCGGCTTGGCCTTCATGGCTTGGCCCCATTCTTCTTGTCGATTACTTGATCGACAAGCCCGTACTCGACCGCTTCCTCCGCAGTCAAGACGAAATCTCGGTCGGCGTCGGTGGCGATCTTCTCGACCGGCTGCTGTGTATAGGAGGCTAGCAGACTTATGATCCTCTCACGCAACCTCATGATCTCTCTCGCATGAATCTCGATATCCGAGGCGGTTCCCTGCAGTGCCCCATGTGGCTGGTGAATCATGATGCGCGAGTTGGGTAACGCGAAGCGCTTTTCCTTGGCGCCAGCAGCCAGAAGCACAGCGGCCATGCTCATCGCCTGACCCAGGCAGAGGGTCGACACATCGGAGCGGATGTACCGCATGGTGTCGAGAATGGCAAGGCCTGCGGTTACCGACCCTCCAGGGCTGTTGATGTAGAGCTGGATGTCCTTTTCAGGGTCCTCGGCCTCGAGGAAGAGCATCTGAGCGATGACCAGGTTGGCTATGTCGTCGTCGATCGGGTTGCCGACGAAGATAATGTTGTCCTTGAGCAGCCGCGAATAGATATCGTAGGCACGCTCTCCCCTGGCGGTCTGCTCTACTACCATCGGTATCAGGGGCATGGTTGTAGCTCCGAGTACCAGGAAGAGGCGGTGTCGGGGGCCGCGAGGGCCCTTGGTTGTCGCCGCAGGTGCTCAGTCGGGTTCGTCATCGGTGCTCTACGGCAGGCTGTCTTCGACAGAGTCGATCGTAGCATGGTGCTTCATGTAGTCCAAAGCTCGTTGTCTGGCTAGCAGGCGTCGCAAGCTCTCGAAAGAGCCTTCCTTGCGCATCTGCCTTACAATGGTCGCCGTCGATGCTTGCCCCTCATCCTGATTGTGGTCTATCTCGGCCACTACTTCCGTATCCTCGACCTCGATCTTCTCAGCCTCAGCGATGCGATCGAGAAGCAATTCCTCCTTCACTGCGCGCTCGGCCGCGGCCTTGTTTTCAGCTCGAAAACTGCTCCAGTCGATGCTGTGGCGCGGGTCGATGCCCCGCCGAGCGAGGTCATGGGCGGCCCTTCGGACTTGTTGGTCGAGGCGATCTTCTAGGAGCGATGCTGGCGCGTCGATGGGATTGGCTTTCAGGACTTGGTCCAAGAGCTGGCGCTCCACGTCCCGTTCAGCCTGGTGCTCGAGGTGGCGCGCCAAATCCTCTCGGGTCCTGGTCCGCAGCGCTTCGAGGTCGGCGAGGCCGAGATCTTTGGCCAGCTCGTCATCGATGTCGGGCAGGTGGCGGCGCTTGACCTCTTTGACCTTCACTCGACAGGTGACTTCCTTCGAGGCGAGCATGTGGTTGGGGTAACTCTCTCCCAGGCGAGTGACGAACTCCCGCGTGCTGCCTGCCTCGAGCCCCTCGAGCTGGGAATTGAGGCCGGGAATGGCGGCCTCGCTGCCGAGCTGAACGTAGCGGTCCTCCTCGGCCAGCCGCTTGCCTTTGCCGTCGCGCGGGTAGAGTGCGATTTCAGCGCGCACGAAATCGTTGGTGGAAACAACCTGTCCAGGAGCGAGAGGCTCGAGCTTGGCGGCTCTTTCTCGCAAGTGGCCGAGGGCCTGGTTGATTGCCTCCTCGGTAACCGTCTGCCGCTGCCGGGTAGCGCGCAAGTCGCTGTAGCCGGCCACCTCCACCTCCGGGGCAACGTCGAAATGAACGGCGAACGTCAATGGTCCTTCAGGGTCGAAGTCAACCTCGTCGAGGACGGGGGCATGTATCGGCTTCATGTCACGAGAACTGAGCTCGGCCGAGAGATGCTCCGGGATCAGCCGATCGAGGACATGCTCCTTGATCTCTTCGCTGAACTGCTGACGAATCATGCTCATCGGCGCCTTGCCGCGGCGGAAACCGCGCAGGCGTGCGCGCCTCCTCAAGGCCTGCGCTACGGTCCGGACCTGGGTTACAACCGCTTCGGCCTGCACCGTCATCTGCAGATTCACACGGGCACCCTGCCGCTCGACGGCGGATTGATGCTGTGGATCCGAGGTCGGGGCCTGATCTTCTTCGGCTAGCTTGTTCCCGCGCTCAGCGCTCATGGATGGGTTTCGGGGAACGGTTCGTGTAGATATGCCCACGCCAGTGTGTGGCGCTCTGGATGATGCTTGCAAGCTGGTGCGAAAGGGGGGACTCGAACCCCCACGGGCGTTAGCCCACTGGCTCCTAAGGCCAGCGCGTCTGCCAATTCCGCCACTTTCGCTCGAGCCGGGAAGCAGGAGAGGGCAACAGCGCTGCCTCGCCTACCCGGTCTCAATTGAGGTGAGCCGCCTAGGAATCGAACCTAGAACCTACGGATTAAGAGTCCGTTGCTCTGCCAATTGAGCTAGCGGCCCACACGGTCCCCCACTTTTACGACACGGGACACCCGCAGGGCAATGCGCCTGGCAGGAGTCGAACCTGCGGCCTACGCATCCGGAGTGCGTCGCTCTATCCTGACTGAGCTACAGGCGCGATCGTGCGATCATGTTATAGGAAATCGAGGGGTGAGCGAGGGGACTTGAACCCCCAACCACTTGGACCACAACCAAGTGCTCTTCCAATTGAGCTACGCTCACCACACAAGAGCATTGTAGAGTCGTCTCTGATCAAGGGTCAAACACCGTCACTCCGGGCCTCGATCGCCCCGTGAGCAATACAGGCAATGGCTTCCGGTTCACTGATAGACAAGAGGAGAGGGTCGAGCGATGTTCAAGAAGAGCTATCTTATCTACGCTGCCGGCTTGGGTTCAGTCTTATTGGCTGTGGCGACGTTGCCGGCCGGCGCACAGCAGGGCGGCATCAAGATTGCCGTCATCGACAACGATCGCGTCTTCCAAGAATCTAACCCAGGTAAGGCGGCAAGCGAGCAGCTTCAGGGCGCGTTCACGGAATGGCAGGGCAAGATCGACAAGGCACAACAGCAGCTCGACGACCTGAACGCCAGCCGGCAACAGCAGAGGACGACCCTGAACGCGGCAGCCTTAAAGAAGCTCGATGATCAAATCGCCGAGAAGCAAATCGAGGCGCAAAGAATCAAAGACGACGCCCAGCGCGAGTTTACACGCCTACGTCAGCAAGTAGTTGCGGGGATGGAAGACAAGTTGGCGCCGATGATCGAGCGGTTGGCTACCGAACAAGGCTACACCGTCATGTTCAACACCCAGACGCCCGGGCTGCTGCACTTCGACAAGTCGGTCGACGCCACCGATCAGCTCATCGCCTTGGTGAACGAATCCGGCTAGCGCAGCGTCACGGAGGGGGGACGGATTGCCAATGAACCTGGAGATTGGCTTCCTGTTCGGTGTCCTCGGGGTGATGGTCTTCTTCTTCCTCACCGAGAAGCTGCCGGTGGAGCTGACTGCCTTCGCCGGGTTGGCCGTGCTCACCCTGACCCACTACGTGACGGCGGAGGAAGCGTTCGAAGGCTTCGCCTCACCTGCTGTCATCACCATGCTGTCGGTCTTCTTCATCGGCGCCGCCCTGCTGCACACCGGCGTGACAGACGCCGTGGGCAGCTGTATCCATGCCCTGGTGGGGGGTCGCGAGGCCCCACTTATCATTGCCGTCATGCTCGTGGCCGGCCTCTTGTCCTCCTTCATGAACAACGTCGCCGCCACAGCGGTCTTGCTGCCGGCTGTTGCCAGCTTGGCGCGGCGCACGAAGGTGGCGCCGTCGCTGCTGTTCATGCCGCTCGCCTTCGGCACCATCCTCGGGGGCACCACCACCCTGGTGGGAACCCCGCCCAACATCCTCGCCGCCGAGATGCTATCGCAGCGGGGCCTGACACCCTTCGGGCTTTTCGATTACACGCCCTTCGGGCTGGCGTTGCTGGGCCTGGGGATCCTGTACATGGTCACCGTGGGACGACGGTTGCTCCCCCGCAGGGAAACTACTGATGGGGCGGGTTCCCAGGCCGACCTCACCAGCATCTACCGGCTGCGAGAGCGGCTTTTCTCCATCCGTGTTCCCCCCGGCTCGCCCCTCGATGGACTTAGCCTGCGCCAGGCGCAGTTGGGGACGGCTCTCGATGTTAACGTCGTCGCCATCGTTCGCGCTGGTCGGACGCAGCCTGCCCCTCAGCCAGACCATCAGATCAGGGGTGGTGACTTGCTCCTCGTGGAGGGCAGGTTTTCAAACCTCGAGCAGCTGCTCAAGATCCAGGGCGTCGAGGTGGGGAAGTCGAAGGACGTCTACCTGCGGGAGGCGGCGGGTAGGTTCAGCGGGTTGGTGGTCCGCTCGGCGGAAACCTCGGCCCTCGCCGGCCAGACCCTCCGCGAGTTGCGTTTTCGCGAGCGATTCGGGGTGGTGGTGGCGGCGGTCTGGCGCCACGGGGAGCGCTTGCCCGAGCGGCCTGCCGAGGTGGTCCTCGAGGGAGATGACGAGCTCCTTGTCCTCGGCGGCAGAGGGGAGATCGAGGAGATGGCCGCCCACCCCGGCCTCGAGGTGCTCGAGGTCGGCCCGGCGGCGGTTCGCCGCCTGCGGGAGAGTCTCTTTCAGGTGCGCATCAACAGGGACTCGCCGCTCGCCGGCGTCACCCTGAGTGAGAGCGGGATGAGTGAACTGGTGGGGTTGACGGTGATCGGCGCCATCGAGGATGGAGGCGGCCTGAGGGCCGTGTCGCCGGAGGAGGTGCTCGAAGAAGATGACCAGCTTTTGGTCACCGGGGAGCCGACGCGCATACTCCGCCTTCTGCAGATGGGTGAGATGGAGGTGACGCCGGAGGCGCCGGCGGCCGAGCTGGAATCGAGCGGCGTACGCATGATCGAGGCGGTGGTGGCGCCGCGCTCGAGAGTCGCCGGTCGCAGCCTCCGGGATCTCGACTTCCGCGGCCGCTATGGTCTGCAGGTGCTGGCAATCTGGCGCGAGGGAGAGCCGATTCACTCCGGCCTCGCCGACATGCCCCTGCGCTTCGGTGATGCCCTGCTGCTGCAAGGGCCAACGGCGAAGATCCGCCGCCTGGGGCTCGATGCAGACTTTCTGGCGCTTTCGGCCGCGCTGCAGGAGGAGCGACGTGCCGGCAGGGCGCCCTTCGCCCTGGCCGGACTGGTGCTGATGGTGGCGTTGGTGGCGGCAGGCCTCTTCCCCATCGAGGTGACCGCCTTCGCCGGCGCCGTGCTGGTGCTGATCAGCGGCGCGTTGACCATGGAGGAGGCCTATCGGGCGATCGAATGGCGGGCCATCTTTCTGGTGGCGGCCATCCTGCCCGTCGGCATCGCCGTGGAACGATCAGGAGCGGCCTTGCTGGTCGCCGATGGCGTCGTCGGGGTGGCCGGATCGTTGGGACCACAGGCGGTGCTGGTGGCGCTGCTGATCCTTTCCAGCCTGCTCAGCCAGGGGCTCGATGGAGCGCCCGCCGTGGTATTGCTGGCACCGGTGGCGTTCCAGGTCGCCGAGCGCTTACAGATCAGCCCCTACCCGCTGATGATGGGCATCGGTCTCGCCGCCTCGGCCGCCTTCATGACGCCCTTCAGCCAAAAGGCCGGCCTGCTGGTGATGAGCGCCGGCGGCTACCGCGTCGGCGACTTCATCAAGGTGGGCACCATCCTCACCCTGATCTTCCTGGCGCTGCTGGCCGTGATGATCCCGATGCTGATGCCGTTCTCCTAGCCCGCATTTCTCAACGCTTTGCTGCTGCGGGCGCGGGAAAGGGTGCGCTCGCTGCGTTGCGCTTGCTCGGGCACCTCGACGTATTGTCAAATACGCCTCCGGTGCCCTCCCAGCGCGCGCCTTGCGCCCACACCCTTTCCCACACCCTCGCGACGAAAACCGTTGAGAAATGCGGGCTAGCAGGCGTTGGCGGAACCCTGCCCCGACGGCGCTCGTAACGATGCGCCAACCATGACACGGACAGGCTCTTCTGGAAGCGTGTCCGGGTCATGCGCGGTATCCTACCCATTACGCGGAAAAGCACTAGCCCGCATTTCTCATCGGGCTACGTTGGGAGGGCGATGAGAAATGCGGGCTACCGGTTGGCGCTCGATGATCATTGAGACGGAAGGACTGAGAAAAAACTACGGCGCGACGGTGGCGCTCGACGGCGTCGACCTGTCGATCGAAGGCGGCGGCATCGTCGGCCTTCTCGGCCCTAACGGCGCCGGCAAGACGACCCTGGTGGAGATCCTCGAAGGGTTGCGATTGCCCACCGCCGGCCGGACATCGGTCCTGGGCTTCGATCCCACCCGCCAGGCACGCGAGCTGAAGGAGCGCATCGGCGCGCAGCTGCAATCGACGACGATCCCGGCGGAGCTGACCGTGGCCGAAGTGCTACGGCTGTACGCCGCCTTCTATCAACGCTCGCGATCCATCGAGGAGGTGCTGGAGCAGGTCAATCTCGAAGCCAAGGCCAAGGCACTGATCCGCACCCTCTCTGGGGGCCAGAAGCAGCGGCTGGCGATCGGCATGGCGCTGATCCACGAGCCGGAGCTGCTCATCTTCGACGAGCCCACTTCGGGCCTCGACCCGGCGGCACGCCGGCAGCTGCATCGCATCGTCCTCGACCTCAAGAGCCGGGGGCGCACGATCATCCTCACCACCCACTATATCGAGGAGGCGGAGAAGCTCTGTGATCGGGTGATCATGATCCGCGCCGGCGAGATCGTTGCCGATGGCTCGCCCTTCGAGCTGGTCGGTCACGCCGGCGGTAAATCCACCATTTGGATCGACGTCGACGGGCCGCTGGATGTGACGCCGCTGCTGGAGGTGGGCGCCAAGGCCCAGGGCCGGCAGGGAGCGCACTACCGCTTCACTACTTCCGACCCGACGGCGACGATCCTGGCGTTGGGCGACCTGCTGCGCTCACAAAAGGTGACGTTGCGCGACCTGCGCCTGCGCCGGCCGACCCTCGAGGACGTCTACCTCGAGTTGATGGGTGATTCGGAGGCCGGTGAGGAGGCCGGTGACAAGGAGGATCTGACCATCGAGGCGGCAGGGCAAGAAGAGGATCGGGAAGCTGCCGATGCCACCGGGCAAAGCATGGGGGAAGTGATCCCGTGAGCCAGCTGCGCGGTGTCGGTGAGCTGTCACGTGCCTATCTGTTGCAAACCATGCGCTCGAAGACGGCGCTGTTCTGGACCCTCGGCTTTCCGCAGGTGTGGCTGTTCGCCTTCGCCCTGATCTTCGCCGACGGCAGCTCCAACGCCGTGACCTTCATGATGCCGGGGTTGTTCACCATCACCACGATGGCCGGAAGCTTCTTCGGTGTTTCCTACTTGATGGTCAATGAGCGTGAGAACGACATCCTGCGACGCTACCGCTTGACGCCGGTAAGCGCGCTGACCGTGGTTGTCGCCAACGGTGCCCGCTCGATGGTCACCGTGACGGCCTCCTTGGTTCTGCAAGGATTCCTGGCCTGGCTCTTCTTCGACATCACGGTGGCCTCCTCGCTCGTCCTTCTTGCCCTGGTGCTGTGGCTGGGGGCGCTCGCCTTCGTGCCGCTGGGTCTGATCCTGGGCAGCGTTGCCAAGGATATGAAGAGCGCCCCGGCTATCGCCAACCTGATTTTTTTCCCGATGATGTTTCTCTCCGGTGCGGCGATGCCCTTCTACATGCTCCCTGGCTGGGTGCAGCAGGTCGCCCGCCTGCTTCCCCCCACCTACCTGACCGAGGCACTGCAAGGGGTGATCGTTCGCGGTGACCGGCTGGTCGATCTGGCGGCGCCCTTGGTGGTGCTGCTGATCTCCGGCGTCGTGGCGGCAGCTCTCAACGGCCTACTGTTCCGTTGGGAGAGCAGCGAGCCGGTGAGCCTCAAGCGCCTCGCGATCGCCCTCGTTGGGCTGGCCGCCATCTACACGGTCGCTGCTCTGATGGCCCCGTCGCTGCGGATGCGGCAGCGGCCCCAGGTTCTGTCGCAGCTCCTCCGGGATACGCCCGCTCGCTTCACGAGCCATTGAGGAGTTCGGGCTAGCGCAACAGGTTGCGGAGGAAGAAGGTCAGGTTGGCCGGACGCTCGGCCAGCCGCCGCATGAACCAGGCGTACCAGCTGACTCCGTAGCTGACATAGATGCGCAGGGGAAGACCCTCGGCGACGAGCTGGCGCTGCACGTCGCGGCGGATGCCGTAGAGCATCTGGAACTCTACGCCGCTGTCGATCTGTCGCTGCCCGATCAGCTCCTTGGCCCGGTCGATGAGGTTGGTATCGTGGGTTGCCACCGCCACCTTGACGCCGTGAGAGCGAGCCCCGCCATCGAGCAGTCGTTCGAGCTGCCGGGCGTAGTTGCGGTCGACGTCCGCCTTCTTCGGAAACGCGATCTCCGCCGGCTCCATGTAGGCGCCCTTGACCAGACGGATCGGTGCCGCCAGGGGAATCAGCCGCTCGATGTCGTCGGCGGTGCGACGAAGATAGGCCTGGATGACCACGCCGAGGTTCGCAAAGCGGTCGTGTAGTTGCTCGTAGATCCGCAACGTCGGCTCGACGTAGGCGGAACTCTCCATATCGATGCGAACGAAGTTGTCTCGCCGCAGCGCGTCCTCGAGGATGCGCGACAGATTGCCGACGGTGAGCTCGTGGCTGAGATCGAGGCCGAGCTGCGAGAGCTTGACCGAGATATTGGCATCGAGGCCTTCGGACTCGATACGCTCGAGGATGCCGACGTACTCGTCGGCGGCCGCTGCGGCCGTGGCCTCGTCGCCAACGTGCTCGCCGAGCGGGTTGAGCGATGCGCTCATGCCGGCGGCGTTGAGCTGCCGTGCCGCCGCCACCGCCTCGTCGAGCTTTTCGCCGGGCATGAACCTGGCCACCACGCGGCGGGTAGCCGGCCAGCTGGAGATCCGGCGTTGCCAGGAAGGGCTGTGCGACATCCAAAGTAGCAGAGCGCGGAGCGGGTTCATACTTTCCTTTCCTCGGGATAGCTCTGTGGGCGGTGGTCACAGAGGTGACCTAGCGTGCCCATAGTAATAGGATTTGAGCGCCCATGCGCGCCGCTTTACTTCGTCGCCAGGCGCCGATCGAGGAGGCGCCGCTGCAGCTGGAGGATCGTCCGGTTCCCGCTCCAGGTGCCGGTGAGGTCTTGATCCGGGTGTACGCCTGCGGCGTTTGCCACACCGACCTGCACCTGGTGGAAGGTGACCTGCCGCTCATCAAGGAGCCGGTCGTTCCCGGCCACCAGATCGTCGGTCGCATCGAGGCCGCCGGTGAAGGGGTCGATGCCGGTCGCGTCGGCGCCCGTGTCGGCGTCCCCTGGCTGTCGAGCTCCTGCGGCAACTGTGACCTTTGCCACGACGGCAGGGAGAACCTCTGCCAGCAGGCCCGCTTCACCGGCTATCACGTCGATGGCGGTTATGCCGAGTATGCGGTGGCACCGGCAACGGCCGCCCATCCGCTGCCCGAAGGGTTCAGCGACCTCGAGGCGGCACCGCTGCTGTGTGCCGGCATCATCGGTTACCGCTCGTTGCGGCTGGCTGAGGTGCGCCCTGGCAGCCGGCTGGGGCTCTACGGCTTCGGCGCCTCGGCCCATCTGGCCATCCAGGTCGCCCGCCATTGGGGTTGCGAGGTCTATGTGTTCACCCGCGGCCGCCGGCATCGTCAGCTGGCTCACCGACTCGGTGCCG
This sequence comes from Acidobacteriota bacterium, assembly GCA_046757445.1. Classification (GTDB taxonomy): domain Bacteria; phylum Acidobacteriota; class UBA890; order UBA890; family UBA890; genus JBHHYG01. The sequence goes on along the minus strand of JBHHYG010000002.1, from coordinate 14,245 downwards.
CCTGGGTCGGCGACGCCCGGGATGAACCACCGGCCAGACTCGATGCGGCCATCAGCTTCGCGCCGGCCGGCTGGATCATTCCCGAGGCCCTGCGGGCACTGGCGCCGGCCGGCACGCTGGCGGTTAATGCCGTGCACCTCGACGCCGTGCCGAGTCTCGACTATCGGCGGCACCTGTACGGCGAGCGCACGCTGCGCAGCGTTACCAACCTCACCCATGCCGATGCCGAGGAGTTTCTGCGCCTGGCGGGTGAGATCCCCGTCCGCACCCAGGTGGAGTCGCTACCGCTGGAGGCGGCCAACGAAGCCCTGCTGAAGCTCAAGGCGTCCCGCATCGAGGCAGCGGCGGTACTGGAGATGTCGTCAGAGGGCTGAGTCCGTGGGCGCCTTCCAGGCGGTGTCGCCGGAAGTCGCTGGCTGGCTCCTTGCAGCCTGCAGGGTGTGGGGAACCGTGGCGGAGGTCGTTCGGTGATAGCCAACGCCCTATCCAGTAGCTACATATAGATAGTGTTACATAGTATTAGATATGATTAGTTAATATGTCATTGTATAACTTTCTTTGCCATTGTATTTCTCATCGTAAGCTACTATGTGATATAAACGGTCGTGCAAAGTTTTGCCGAGCTTTCTTGCAGAAGCCGGGTGCGGACCCACGAGCGATGAGCGACAGCAGAAGTGAGCGGAGTATCGAGCCCCAATCCGAGGCGACGGTCCACCCTTCGCCCCTGATCGAGGGCCAGCAGGCGGAGCGGCTCGAGGTCTTGCGCCAGGTCGTTCGCGGGGTCAACGAAACAGCGGAGGCCGCCGACGCCTTACGGTTGCTGATGCCCACCTTCCGCCGCATCAACAACGCCTGTCGTATGGCGGTTTTCGACTACCAGGCGGAAACGCGAAAGCTCGACTGCATGGCCCACAGTGACGAGCTCAGGGTCGCCCTGTCACAGCAGGAGATCCATAAGCTGCGGACCCGCTTTTCTCTCACCGAGCTGTCAGGGACCCGGTTCGAGCGGTGCATCCACGACCGCCAGCCCCTGTACACCGCTGATCTGAGAGTGGGCGCTGAGGATGGGCCCGCCACGCTGCTGGGCAACGGCATCTTGTCGGAGGTGCTGGTTCCTCTGGTCTCAGCCCAGCGCGTGCTGGGCGTGATGGCGGTGGGGAAACCGACGCCGGAGGGCTTCGATGAGGACGAGCGGCGATTCTTCGCCGCCGTCGGGGAGAGCCTTGCCGCGGCGATGGCAAAATCGGACCTGCTGGCCGCGGCGAAGGAGGCTCTTTGTCGCCGCGAAGCGATTCGGCAGTTGCAATCCTATTATCTGGCCACCCGGGATCTGGAAGGTACCTTGGACCGTGCGGTGCGCGCCGTGGCGGAGATCGAGGCGGTGGATCTGGTGAAGATCCTTTGGCTCGACGCCGATGGCCGACGCCTCACCCTGCGCGCCGGCGTCGGTTGGCAAGAGGGGCAGGTGGGGCAGGCCAAGGTCTCTGCAGGAGAGGGCTCGCAGGCAGGCTATACCTTGCAGACGAGGAAGCCGGTGATTGTCGACGACCTGGCGCGAGAGACGCGCTTTACTGGGCCCGCCCTGCTCGTCGAGCACGGCGTGGTTTCCGGCTACAGCGTGCCGATCACCATCGGGGACGCAGTCGTCGGTGTCATGGGTGCACATCATCGCTTGCATCGTCACTTTGGAGCCGAACAGACGGAGTTTCTCGCCGAGATGGCCAATGTCGTTTGCCTGGCTACCGACGATGCCCGGTTGATCGGCGCACTGAGGGCAAGTGAAGAGCGGTTCCGGCGCTTCTCCGAAGCTTCCTTCGAAGGGATCGTGGTCATCGAGGACGCCCGCGTCGTCGATTCCAATGACCTGTTCGCCAAGATGTTCGACTACGAACCCTCGGAGGTGGCCGGCAAGACGGTGCTGGATTTCGTAGCGGCCGAGGATCGCGAGCTGGTACTTACCAACATCATGTCCGGCTACGAGGAGCCCTACGAGCTGACCTGCGTGAAACGAGACGGGTCATCGATCTCCCTCGAGGTGTGCGGCAGGCAGGTCGAGCACGAGAGTGGCAAGAGCACGCTGATGGCAGTGCGTGACATCGGCGCGAGGAAGCGCGCCGAGGCAGCTCGCCGCAAGACCGAAGGAAGGTACCGAACCCTCTTCGAGGGTCTTCGCGATGCGGTCTACATCATCACCCAGGATGGCCACTTCGTCGACTTCAACCAGTCGACGCTGGCTCTGTTCGGCTATGCACGAGAGGAGATGCACGGGCTGGAGTTCAGCGACCTTTTCCTCGATCCCGGGGGGCACCAAAGGTTTCAGCAGGAGATGCTGCAGCATGGCTCGGTGCGGGAATTCGAAGTCAAGCTGCGCAAGAAAGACGGCACCGAGCTCGACTGCGTGATCAGCTCGACGGAGCGACAGGCTTCCGAGACCGAGAGCAGCATTCTTTTCTATCAGGGCATCATCCATGACGTCACTGGGCGCAAGCACGCTGAGCGCGCCTTGCACGAGAGCGAGGAACAGCTTCGCCATGCCCAGAAGATGGACGCCGTCGGCCGCTTGGCCGGAGGGGTGGCGCACGATTTCAATAACCTGCTGACCGGGATCTCGGGCTATACGCAGCTACTGCTCAATGATGTGGAAGAGGGCAGCAGCACGGAGCGCGACCTGGGTGAGATCCTGCGCTGCGCGTCGCGGGCCTCCGACCTGACGCGGCAGCTCCTGGCCTTCAGCCGCAAGCAGCCACTGCAGGTTGCCGTCATCAACCTGAACGATATGCTGGAGAATACCTCCAAGATGCTTGAGCGGCTCCTCGGCGAAGACATCGAGCTGGAATTCCTCTCCGATCCGGATCTCGGCAACGTCGAGGCCGACCCGGGGCAGATCGAGCAGGTGCTGGTGAACCTCGCCGTCAACGCCCGAGATGCCATGAGCAGCGGCGGCAAGCTCACCATCGAGACCTCCAATGTGGTTCTCGATAGCGACTACGCTCTACTCCACGCCGAGGCCGAGGTTGGTCCCCACGTCATGCTGGCGGTCACCGACACCGGCTGTGGCATGGACCAAGAGACACAGCAGAGGATCTTCGAGCCCTTCTTCACCACCAAGGACAAGGATAAGGGCACCGGACTGGGGCTGGCCACCGTCTACGGCATCGTCAAGCAGCACGGCGGCAATGTCTGGGTCTACACCGAGCCTGGCAAGGGAACGACGTTCAAGGTGTACCTACCGCGGGTGGAGTCGGATGCCCGAGCCCTGGCAGCCGAGGAGAAGCGCCGGCCCCTACCCCGCGGCTCCGAGACCATCCTTGTGGTCGAGGACGAGCAGTCGGTGCGTGCGGTGGTGGAGCGAGCGCTGGAGGCGCAGGGATACAAGGTGCTGACGGCACAGCATCCACAAGAGGCGGAGCAGACATTCACCGAGCATGCCGGCGAGATCGCTCTGCTCGTCACCGATGTGGTGATGCCGGGCGCGGACGGCCAGGCACTCTACCGGCGACTGTCGACCCAGGAGCCCTCGCTGAAGATCCTCTACATGTCCGGCTACACCGATAGGGCGATTCTTCGCCACGGTGGCCTCGATCCCAGCATGCCCTTCATCCAGAAACCTTTTGGCCCCAGGGAGATCGTCCGCAAGGTCCACGAGGTCCTCAACGGCCTACCGGGTGCCCACTAGCCTGCATATCTCATCGCCCTCGCGTCCCCCTCTCATCCCTCCAGGAGAATGAGCTTGGCCAGCAGGCTGGTTTCCAGATAGGGAAGGTTGAAGGGCTTGGTGATGAAATCAGCGGCACCGAGCTCCAGGCTCTTGCGGGCGGTGTCCTCGTCCGCTACCCCCGACATGGTGATGATGGCCACGCCATTGGACTCCTGGCGCAGCTTCCTGAGCACGCTGAGGCCATCGATTTTGGGCAGCCGGATATCCAGCAGTACGATATCCGGCTCGTTCTGGCGCACCGCCTCCAACGCCGACTCGCCGTCGTTGGCGGTATCCACCCGGTAGCCCCGTCGAGTCAAGAAGCGGCTCAGGAGGTCGCAGACATCGGCCTCGTCATCGACCACCAGGATGTGATTCGTTGTCTCGATCGACATGAACGCATGCAGAGGCGGGAGAATTGTCTTGGCGGGGAGAGTAAATCAGATTCAGTCTAGAGGATGGCATGGGCGCTGCAAAGCCCAATCTGGGTGCGGCCCGATCCGCGCGCCGGTCCTGCCGAGGTGCAGTTGGCTCCCACTTCTGTCACACTGATGTTAAGCAGTCAGGCTGCCTCCTCCGCACCAGCAGACCGATGAGAAATTCGGGCTAGCCTGCATATCTCAACGGGTTGCGTCGCGAGGGCGTGGGAAAGGGGGCGGGCGCAAGGCGCGCGCCGGGAGAGCTCCGGAGGCGTATTTGACAATACGTCGAGGAGCCCGAGCAAGCGCAACGCAGCGAGCGCGCCCTTTGCCGCGCCCGCAGCAGCAAGCCGATGAGATATGCGGGCTAGGGTTCACGATCCCCGGTCCGGGAGGGAGGCATGGAGACTGAAGCGCTGGTGATGGGCGGTGCGACCGTGGGGGTATGGACGGCGAATATCGGACTCCTCATACACCATTGGCGGAGCCGCTTGTTGACCGACCTTCCCGAGGTGCAACGTCCCTACGTGATGGTGGTATCGGGTGGGGTTCTGTTGACCTTGCATGTCACTTTCGTGGCGCTGTTCGTCCTCAGCCAGGTGGGAGCGCTGCCGCCAGGGCTTGCCGCCACCGCCTACCAGCCCGCGGTGCTGTGGGGGTTTCTGGCCCTCAGTCTGGGATTCGGTATTCTCAGCGTCATCATCGCCTGGCACCTCGACTTCGCGCCGCGGATGAAGCGCCGCCTCAGGCGACAGCAGCAAGATGCGGTACGTGACTGTGGCATCGAGGCGCTCAACCGCATCGAGCTGGCGCTCAACGAGCCGCTCACCGAGCTGCTCTTTGCGGTGCGCGCAAGCCTGCACCAGAATCGATTGACGGCTGCGCAGAAAGCCAACCTGGAAGACGCCTACAGGGCTGGCCGACAGGTAGTGTCGATTCTCGAAGGTATCGCCGCCGAGATCGAGAACGGCAACGGCAACGCGCGCGCCTTCTGACCCGAGGTCGTTCCCGATCGCCGCCCAGCTACGGGTGGCTCGCCATCATCGAGACGGATGGGGGCGGCTACGGTACTTCTCCCACAACCGCGTGTGCTTGCTGGACAGATCGACCGGTCGACCATCGATCCACTCCTCGAGCACGTTCGTGCGGATCTCCAGGATGTCGCCGTCGGTGATCACCAGGCTGGCGCTCTTGCCCACTTCGATGGAGCCGAGGTCCTTGTCGACGCCGAGGATCTGAGCTGGGTACAAGGTCACCGAGCGTAGCGCCTCCTCCTTGGGCAGGCCGAAGGCGGCGGCGAAGCCGGCATGGTAGGGCAGGTTTCGCAGGTTGGCGGCGTCGCCACCGGGGCCTCCCGAGCTGCCGCCGATGCAGAACTTCACGCCCGCTTCGTAGAGCTTGGCGGCGCGAGCGTAGGCGCTGTCGTAGGGTTCGTCCGCGCGGGCGGGCATGGCCAAGATGCTGCTGATGATGACCGGAACGTCGTGCTCGGCCAGGAGGTTGGCCTCCCGCCAGGCGTCGCCGGAGTCCATCAGCACGATGCGCAGATTCTTCTTCGAGGCCCACTCCACTGCGCTGCGGACTGCGTGCACGTCCGAGGTATGGACAATCAAAGGCACGTTGCCCTCGATCACCGGGATCATGGCATCCAGCACGGGGTCGTCGGCATGGTGGGGGCCTCCCTCAGCCTCGGCAGCCTTCGCCTTGGCGTAGGCGCGCGCCTCCTCGAAGGTTCGACCGATGGTCTCGAACTGTTGCTTGCGTCGTTCCTCGGCGCTCTGCCCTGACGGTTGTCGCCCGAAGAAACCAAAGCCTCTCCGTTGCCGGAATGAGGGGTAATTGAGGTGCATGGCGACCGGAGCGACGGCGGTCAGGCCCTCCCATGTCCATCCGTCCAGGCGCAGCAGCGCACTGGTTCCCATGAGCAGGCCGCCGCGCGGAACCGTGAGGGAGTGGGTGATGCCGTTGGCGCGGGTCACCGGAATCGCTGCGCTCTCAGGATTAACGGCAACCTCAGCGCGGATGTTGGCGTTGAGGTCGCCGGTCTCTGCTTGATCGTTGCCACCGGCGACGCTGCCGATCTCGGTCAAGCCGAGGACGCTGTCGGTGGCGATCATGCCCGGGTAGAGATGTTTGCCGGCGGCGTCTATCCGCTCGGCGTCGGCAGGAATCGCAGTGCCCGGGCCGCCGACGGCGGTGATGCGCCCGTTGGCAACGACGACGACGCCGTTGTCGATAGCAGGCCCGCTGACCGGGTGCACGGTGGCGCCGGTGATGGCGATGCTGCCGGCGTCCGGTAGCGAGCTCGGCCGGTACTCCAGGGCTCCTGGCGCCGGATCGCGCCAGGAGGCCAGCCGGGACTCTGTTTCTTTCTCCGCGGCCTTCTTGCTGTTGGTACCTTCTCCGGTATCGTTCTTCTCCCCTTCTTTTTTCTCTCCCTTGACCTTGGCGATGAGGGCGGCCCGCTCGGCCTCCACCGCCTCGCGCACTTGCAGGTCGATCTTTCGGTCAAAGACCTTACGGCCGTCGATGAAGGTCATCTCGGGGTGCGAGTAGACCGACAGTGGATGGCCGTTCCAGACGACGAAGTCGGCGTCCTTTCCGACCTCGAGGGAGCCGACCTTATCGTCGATCTTCAACTGCTTGGCCGGATTGATGGTGACGAAGGCCAGAGCCTCCTGCTCCGGCAGGCCGCCGTACTTGACCGCCTTGGCGGCCTCCAGGTTCAGGCGCCGCGCCAGGTCGGAGCTGTCGCTGTTGAACGACACCACGATGCCGGCATCGTGCATGATCGCGCCGTTGTAAGGGATGGCGTCGTAGGCCTCGAGCTTGTAGGCCCACCAGTCGGAGAAGGTGGAAGCGCCGGCGCCGTGCTCAGCGATCTCGTAAGCCACCTTGTAGCCCTCGAGCACGTGCTGGAAGGCGCCGATCTTGAAGCCGAAATCCTCCGCCAGGCGAATGAGCATGAGGATCTCGTCCTGACGGTAGGAGTGGGAGTGGACGAAGCGCTTGCCATCGAGGATCTCGACCAGCGCCTCGAGCTGGAGGTCGCGGCGCGGCGGCACACGGCGTGCCTGCTCGGCCTCGGTCAGGGCGTTGAACTCCTGCCACTCGCGCTTGTAGTCCTGAGCCGCCAGGAAAGCCTTGCGAATGGTTTGTTCCACGCCCATGCGGGTGTTGGGGTAGCGCTGCGTTTGCCCCGGTATGCGGAAGTTGGAGCGCTTGGGGTTTTCCCCGAGGGCAAACTTGATGGTCGGCGTCGCACCTTCGAAGAGCAGATCGTGGGCCCTGGGCGCCTTGTAGCGCAGCTTGATGATGGCTGACTGGCCTCCAATGGCGTTCGCTGAGCCGTGTAGCACCTGCGCCGAGGTGAGGCCACCGGCCAACTGCCGGTAGATACTCCGATCCGAAGGGTTCAAGACGTCGCCGATGCGCACCTCGGCGGTGACGCTGTGGCTGCCCTCGTTGATGGCGTCGGCGCCGGTGTGGCTGTGGGCGTCGATGAGCCCCGGGGTTACCTGCATGTCGGTGCCGTCGATGACCATGGCCCCGGCCGGCGGGCGGATGCTGCGGCCGATCTCGGCGATCTTGCCGTCGCGGACCAGCATGTCGCTATTCTGTAGGATCCCTTGCGGCCCCTGGGTCCAGATGGTGGCGTTGCGCACCAGGATGAGGCCGGGATTCTCTGCCGTCTCCCAGGTCAGCTCGGTGGCTGCCTGCTGTGACAAGGCCGCCGAGCTCGCCGCCAGCACCATCAACACCAGCGCGCCGGCATGGACCCACCTGTTGCCGATCTTGAATTGCCTCATTGCAGTCCTCCCTGATCGACTCCGGCACGGGCGCCGGGGCCGGAAGTTCGCTTGCCAGTGATCTCTAGCGAAAAGCCCTGCGGTGTGTCCACGCTGCCACTGAGGTTGTCTCCCTCGATGACCACGGTGACCTCGAGTGTTCCCCTCGGCGTGGAGAGCCCCACGGTCAAGGCGTTGCCGTTAAGCTCGACGCTGCTGAAATCGTTGGTTCCTCGCGCACTCGTGGAGCTGCCCCGGTAGGCACCCGGCTCGCCCTCGATCGTCCAGGTCAGCTGCTGCGAGAACTGGCCGCCGCCCATGGTTACATCCCAGGTACCTCGGGGGTCGACAACTGCATCGGGGTTGCCGGCCGGTTCTTTCGCCTCGATCTCGGTGTGATAGCCGTCGACGAAGACGTGGCGGATCTCGGTGTCCTCGGCGAATGGTCGGCCGGTGGCCACCACCAGGTTGGCGATCTTGCCCTTCTCGACGGTGCCGAGGATCGCGTCGACGCCGAAGATCTGCGCCGGAACGACGGTGACCGCCGCCAGGGCGGTCTGTTCCGACAGTCCCTCCTCGATGGCCTTGCGCACGTTCTTGACGAAATCCGCGGGGTTGTTGACCCCGTCGGCGGTGAAGGCGAAGCGGATGCCGGCCTGTTCGAGGGCGGCGGCGTTCGACGCCGCCCGATCCCATCGCTCGAGCGTCTGGAGAGTGACGTCGAGGGCGGCATCGGCATCGTCAACCTTGGGCTTGCTCGGGTAGTCGACCGGCACGATCAGGGGCACCTGGGCCTCTGCCAGCATGTCGGTGATTTCATACTCGTTGCCATTGCCCTTGATGATGGGACGCAGGCTGAATTCCTGCGCGATGCGCAGTGCACGCTCCGTCATGCGGTTGTTGGTGGCTTCGAAGATCACCGGCTCATCGCCGGACAGCACCGGCTGCAACGGCGGATAGGCATCGTCAGTTTCCGGCCGCGGGATGCCGGCAGGGTTGCGGGCGTAGCTTTCTTCCCAGGTGGCGGCCCGCTGGGCATCCAGCAGCACCTGGCGGATTGTGCTGATGACGCCCATCAGCGAGCCTGGATAGCTACGTCCGAAACCTCGGCTCCCGAAGGCGATCTCCTGTGCCACATCGGCCTTGACCACCATTTGCCTCGGGGTGCCGTCCCGGAGTGCAATCAGGGCGCTGCGACCCTTGTAGATGCCGTCTCGCGGCACCACCAGCGCGGCGGTGAAGCCGGCTTCGCGGTGCTTGCCGACCTTCGTATCGTTGGCGACCAGATCGTCGGTGACGGTGTACTGGGGATGGACCCGGGCAATCGGATGCCCGGTTCCGGTGGGCGTCTCCTCAGCGCGGGCCGACTGCTGCAGGAACGCCTGGATGCCGCCGCCGCGACCGCCGCCGGCCTGTGGGCGTTCTTCCTCTTTTAGTGCCAGGGTAGAGAAAGCGTCGATCCAACCGGCCCAGGCGGTGAGTCCGGAGCCGTCAATGATCTCGGCATCGGCAGGGACGCTGATATCCGAGCCCACCGCCTCGATCAACCCGTCACGCAGCACCACCGTGGCGTTCTCGAGGCTCTTGCTGCCGGGCGCGGTGATCACCGTCGCCCCTGTGATGGCGTAGACCTCGGGCCGCTGCGCTGCACTGGCGTTGCCGCCGCCGGCGGCGAGTGCAAGGCCGACACCGGCAACAAGGCCGATGACCCTAGCACGGTTTTTATGCACCCTGCTAGACTCCGCCCGCGGCAGCCGGGCCAGCGTTACGAGGGGGTCTCTTCGCTCGACGGCGTGCGGGGGGTGAAGAACTCGTAGAGGCATGGGTTGCGCTCTCCTCTTTTCAATTGCGCCAGGACAACGACGGGGCGAGAAGCTGGTGCGATGGTGCTGTGTGGGCCGAATGGGGACGGAGCCGGCCGCGGACATGTCCTTGAAATGAATCTCATCTGCCCGCGAAGGTCAAGCCGGACACTAGCCCGAAGCCATCCTTCCTTCCCTCGAGGTTGACTGACCATACTCGTACGCTGTAGGAAGCCCCCGCGCTATCTCTCTTTGTGCGCTCAGAACCACCCTCTGGGAGGTCGCATGGCCCGCGAGCCCGCCAACCAGCACAGGCAGGGCATGCCGCAAATGACGAAAGGTTCGATCCGATCGCACCCCTCGCTGGTCAGGGCGCTCGGCCGCTGGGACCTGACCGCCGTCGGTGTCAATCAGGTCATCGGCAGCGGCATCTTCGTGCTGCCGATGACCGTAGCCGCGCTGGTCGGCGCACCCGCCAGCCCGCTGGTGTTCATCGCCGCCGGTATCGCCAACGCCCTGATCGTCCTCTGCTTCGCCGAGGCCGGCTCTCGATTCCGTGGCGCTGGCGGACCCTATCTTTATGCCAGCGCCGCCTTCGGCCCCCTGGCGGGCTTCGAGGTGGCATGGATGATGTGGCTGACCCGCGTCGCCAGCCAGGCGGCGCTGGCCAATGCCCTGGCCGTTTACCTGGGTTTCTTTTGGCAGGGCGCGACCCAGGGCCTGGGGCGGATATCGGTGATTCTGGCGGCGCTGTTGCTGCTGGCGACGATCAACCTGTTGGGCGTTCGCTACGGCTCCTGGACCGTCAACCTGTTCACCGTCGGTAAGCTGGTGCCGCTGGTGATCTTCGTGGTGCTCGGGGTGGCCTTTGTCGACTGGGGTCGGTTCGGGGGGTTGTCAGGGCAGCAGCTCGCAGGCTTCGGCCGCGGTGTGTTACTGCTGATGTTCGCCTTCGGCGGCTACGAGCTGATCACCATCCCGGCCAGCGAGGCCCGCTCGCCCCGGCGCGATGCACCGCGCGCCCTGCTCATGACCATCGGCGTGGTCTGCGCCATCTATCTGCTCGTCCAGGTGGTCACCGTCGGTACTCTTGCCGACCTGGAGAGCTCCGAGACGCCGCTGGCGGATGCCGCTGGCAGCTTCCTCGGACCGCTCGCCGGTATCCTCATCGCCGTCGGCGGGCTGATCTCGATCGGGGGCAGCAATGCTGGCACCATGCTGGCCGGGCCGCGCATCACCTACGCTCTCGCCGAGAAAAAACAGCTGCCGGCGATCTTCGCCCACGTTCATCGCCGCTACCGGACCCCGGATTTCTCCATCCTTGTCTACCTCGGTGTCTCGGTGACCCTGGCGCTGTCGGGCACCTTCGAGCGGCTGGCGGCGGTCAGTGCCGTCGCCCGCATCGTCTTCTATATCGCCACCTGTGCCGCGGTGCCCGTGCTGCGCCGGCGCACGAAGGCCAGAGAAGGCGCCTTCGAGTTGCCCTGGGGCCTGACCATTCCGGCTCTGGCCCTCATCGTTTGCTTCGCCATCCTCGCCGGCGCCCAGCTGCCAGAGCTGTACGCCGGCCTTGCCGCCCTGGCGATCGGTGCGCTGCTCTACGGCACCCAGTTGCTGCGCCGCGGCCGCGCGGCCGCGACCCGTTGAGAAATGCGGGTTAGTAAGAGACCTTGGCGATCTTGGTGAACCAATCGCAGTGGGACCCGAATCGCTTGGAGAACTCACCGGCGATCCAGAACTGTCTGTTGTTGCTGGGGTCGGGCTGTGCACCGACGTAGTCGCCGGTGCGGTTGAATCCGCCGCCGCCGATCGCCTGGGAGCTGCACTTGCCCCGGGCCAGAAACTTGATCGTGTCGAACTTCGAGGCTCCCTTCTTCATGCCGTTGTAGGCGACGCTGAGGAACGTCTTCTTGCCGCTGCGCTGAAAGACCACCACGACGTCGCCCCGCTGGTTGACTGCCAGCCCGGGCCACCAGATGTGGTTGTTCTTGCCGGCGCCGAAGGTATCCTCGAAATCGACGGTGCCCGCGGCGGCATCCGGAATGATGCGCGCCACCCGGATACAGCTTTCGTTGCCGCCACCCCCCAGGTTGCAGCCGGTGGCGAAGGCAAACCAAAGCTTGTTATCGCGGAAAACCACCTGCTGCATGACTCGGGTGTCGCCGCTGTCCAGGGGAACTCCCTTGCCCTTTTGGGCGGCGAGGGGTGGGAGGCTGAACGGGGTGGCCGCGAGGTTGGACCGACTGAGGGTGGGCTTGGTCTTGGCGGCCCGGCCGCCGGCAGCCGGCGATGAAGACTGAAGGCGCCAAAGCACATAGACGTCGGAGGAGGAAAAGGGCGTGCTGACCAGGAACAGGGTGTCGCCGGGCAGGCCCGTGTCAGTGTAATGCTGGGCCGGCTGGACATTGAAGGCGAGCTCACCGTCGGCGTCGGTGGCGGCAGTGAACTTGAAGAGCGATAGCTGCGGACAGCCAGAGGCATTATCTACCAGCTCCGTCTTGTCGATCACCCAGAGATGGGAGCGCTCGAAAAAACCGCCACTGAACTTGAAGTTGTTGGTGCCGATGGCCAGCCACTTCTCGTTCATCCCCAGTTGAGGATAGTCGGCGTAGGCACGCTTGCGCTTGCTGCTGAACTTGTAGTTGCACCAACCCGAGGCGAGGCTGGAGGGCTCTCGATCCCGAGATACCGACAAATAAATGAAGGACTTGTCTTTCGCATCGTCGAGCTCCAACACGACGACGAAAAACCGCTCGGAGATCGGGTCGTAATAAACCTTGGGGTCGAACAAGAAAGCCTTCGAAGACGTACCGAAGTGATCATTGAAGGTTTGAAAGAGCGCGTTGCCGTTCGCCTTGGTGGAGAGACGAAAGACGAAGTTCACGGCTTCGAGAAGATGGCCAGGGCCGACAGCAATGTTGGTATCGGGAGGAAAGCCGCCGCCCTTCTCTTGGTTCACGCCATTGAATTGTGAACGCTTATCCGGCGCCAGCGGCACGATGAGCTCTTCGATGAGTCCGGGCGCTTCCCCATCTTCCGCTGTGCCCGCGTCACGGCCGTCGGGGACGTTCGGATCGAACCCCGCCAGCTCCTTGAGGCGCTGGTAGGTCCGATCATCGACAGGCCTTCCCGGCGGCGGTGAAGCTATCTCGCGGGTCGGCACTGGCGGGAAGCGATCGTACTCGGGACCGCTCGGGCAACAGGGCGCTATGGTTGTTTCCTCGTCTGGAAGGAGGATCTGGCGGTTGAGCTGCCGGCCAGATTCTTGCCGCTGCGCGCTGCCGGCACCGAGGAGCGCGAGAAGACTGCCTATCAAGAAGAAAGGAACGTGCTTCACGATCTCGATTTCCCTCATCCTGCGCCTTGCCGGCTATCTGCCTGGTCCGATGCCGACGCGGGCCAATCCGCTCCCGCAGCAGGAGGCCGATGAGAAATGCGGGCTAGCAAGAAGACTGCCCGGCCGGGGTCTCCTCCGCAACCTCTCAGGAGCCGACGGCAAGATAGAGCGTGAAGATCTGCAGTCCGAGGATCCGCGCATCGCCGGCTTTGGAGCGTGCCTCTTCGGGAACGAGGCGGGGGCTCGAGTCGATGTGGAGCTCGACCCAGTCGTCATCGCCGAACGCCTCTGCGGGGATCGGGATGTGCTCGGCGAATGGCGTCGTGTCGGTGACTTCCAGGTCGGCAATATCGTGCTTCCCGAGCAGCAGCTTGATCGATTGGGCGCCCTGCAGTCGGTCCACCGGGCTGAGCGCCCGTAGGTGCAGGACTGCCGCGTGGCGCGGGTTCCTGAAGGCGGCGATCGCATGCCCGTTCGTCCAGTGAAAGGTCTCGGTGGGGGTCGACTTTTTTTCTTGTGGGTACCAGCCGTGGACCGCCATCGGGATGCCGCTGCGGTCCTCGGTGCGAACCTTGACCCGATGCACGAGGGGAGATGCCTGCCAGCCGCCTTGCCAACGTAGCCGGACCCTCGAGCTCCCGTCGTAGAGACCGAGGTGAACGTCGAGGCGATCGGCCCTCACAGCACCCGGGGGGTAGATCCACCGCCGGTAGACGACTTCTTTCCCCGCCGCCCACTGGCTCGTCGGCACCGGCGGCAGGTGATCATCTTGAAAGAGGAGATCTCCACGCTCATTCCGTACATGGACGAAGACCCGGTAGTCGACGCCCGGCGGCGCGAACTCCGTTCCCGGCTGCCAGGTGAAGGTCGCTTCGAAAGGTTGGCCGAGGGCAATGCTGTCCGGGAGGCTGACCGCGGGCTCTACATCCAGCCTCGCAGAGCCCGCGCTCTTGATGCACCCTGCCAAGGCCAAGGCGGTAACCAGCACCACAACGTTGCGGAACGCCGCCCCATGTCTAGCCCGCATATCTCATCGCCCTCGCGACGAAACCTATCTTATGTAGCCCAGCGCTCGAAGCTGCTTCATCAGCTCTTCGCTGGGGTTCACCTTGCCCGCCTCCGGCAGGGCGGGGTGCTGCAGAATCCGTTGCAGGTTCACCTCCAGCGCTCTCTTGACGGCAGGATACCTGCCAGAAAGATCG
>JBHHYG010000001.1:0-46869 GCA_046757445.1 Acidobacteriota bacterium | reverse complement strand
AAAAGAAAGCCCCCGTCGTGCCGACGGCGCTGAGCGAATTTTGATGTGGGGGATCGACCCGAGCTGGGTGATGTTGCTCGTCATAGTGCTACTTTTCGCCGTCGCCATCGGCGACCACTGAGGAGCCCTATGGTGCCGACACCACGCAACCTTAACAACTACCCTGCCGAGTATGCGGAGCTTTTCCGCCGAGCGTGGAAGGGCCGTGTGGAAATTGAACTCGCTTCAGCGGGGCGAGCTAGAAGCCTGCGCGATAGGCTCTACGCCTTCCGCGCCGCTCTCGTGAATGAACTCAACGCCGCAGCAGTAATGCGCGACGATCGACTCCACGACATACTCCTCACCGCACCCCTCGCCCGTATGAGAGTGAGGGGGAAGAAACTCTGCATCTTCTACCCGAAAGGAGCCCTCAATGCCCCTAAAAGGCCAGCCTTATGACTTCCCCGAGGTGGTGGACTCCACCATCCTCGTCACGTTCGACGCCTGTGAGCAGCGCTGCCTGAACGAGTACGTCCACCATCTCGCAAAGAGCGAGATCTCGCAGGATCTCCACGCTGGGGGCGCCTTCGCCGCCGGGATAGAGGGCACGCGCAAAGCCCTATGGGAACAGCAAAAGTCCCTTGAAGCTTCTCTACTCGACGGTATCCGCGCCTTGTCGATCTACTGGGGCGACTTCGAGCCGCCCCCGAATAGTAAAAGCGCCAAGGACTTCCCGACCGTCGCCTGCGCGCTTCTCGACTACTATCGCGAGTACGATCCGCGTATGGACTCCTTGCGACCCTATATGATGGCGAATGGCAAGCCCGCAATCGAGTTCACCTTCGCCCTACCGACCGAAGTGAAGCATCCCCAAACGGGCAATCCAGTCCTCTACGGCGGGCGCCTCGACATGCTAGGCTACTATGAGGATCTCCCTGTCGTCGTCGATGAGAAGACCACCAAGAATACGCCCTCCGCCGGATGGGCTGAGCAACTTCATATGCGTGGCCAGTTCATCGGCTACATCTGGGGAGTACAGCAGCACGGGCTCCCGTTCTCTAATGTGCTTTGCCGCCTCGTCGTGATCCAAAAAACCCAGTACAAGCACATCCCGGCCATAGTCCAAATCGCTCAGTGGCAAATTGAGCGCTGGTGGGAGCAGACGAACCGCAAAATCCGCAAGATGGTCGAGTGCTGGGAGACCGGCGATTGGGGCTACAGCTACGGCGACTCCTGCAACAGCTACGGTGGTTGCGTGATGCTGCCTATCTGCGTACAGGAGGAACCCGAGTTGTTCATCGGAGACTACGCAACCCGCTACTGGAACCCCTTAGAGAAAGACCCTTCGAGAAGGAACACCCCCCTAGATGCCCCAAGCGCATAGCGTCCCCGCAGAGGACCGTATCCACGTCCTCAACTTCGCCCTCGTCGATGAGCAGGGGCAGGAGTTTTGGCTTGGAGACTTCGAGTTCACTACAGCTGAAGGTTACATCCGTAGCCAAGTTTTCGTATGCTCCGTGTGTGGGCGAGTATGGGGGCGACTGCGGTTCTTGATCAATCCGCTCCAGCCCGAACTGAAGCACAGCTTCGAGGGAGTGACTCGACCCTGCGCCAAGCACGGCGACGGTACTCTCATCCCGGAGACTCTGCTGTCGTATCCCGACCTGCTCCCTCGAGCCCTACTCGAGTACGAATTGAAGGAGGTATCTTGCGATGGTAGAAGCAGCTGAAATGGAGGAACTTCAGTCCCCTGTCCCTGTCCCTCTGCGCGGCACGAGCACCTTCCTCCTCGGCGAGCCGGGCGCCGGCAAGACTTGGGCATTGACAACTCTTGTAGAGGCCGGCCTGGAACTTGCCGTTATAATCACTGACCCCGGCGGCGAGGAGTCCCTCCTCGATGCCATGCGGGAACGCGACCTGCCGATGGATAAGCTCCATTGGAACTACATCCCCCCGGCGAGTCCCTCTTGGGAGGTGCTGCAGGACATGGCTTTCAAGATCGGCGAGATGAGCTACGAAGGGCTCTCCGGTATTAAGACCGGCATCAGCAAGCACGGCTACAAGCAATTCTACCAGCTCCTCTCTACGCTCGCCAATTTCAAGGACGAGCGTACAGGTGAGGAACTTGGTCCCGTCGATGCTTGGGGGCCGGATCGTGCCCTGGCGATCGACAGCACCTCCGGCGTCAATGTCATGGCGCTGGATATGATGCTCGGCGCAAAGCCCGCAGCGCACCAGGGCGAATGGGGCGTGGCGATGAACGCCGAAGAAAAGCTTTTCATGAAGCTGTGCAGCGACCTCAGGTGCTTCCTTGTAATCACTGCCCACATTGAGAAGGAGCCAGACCTCGTTACTGGCGTTCCCTTGATTATGGCCGGACTGCTCGGACGCAAGCTCGCTCCGAAGCTCCCGCGCCTATTCAGCGACGTAGTGCTCGCGTACAAGGAGGGCTCGAAGTTCTATTGGTCCACCGTTGCTGCGAACGTCGCACTCAAGTCTCGTGCACTTCCCCTCCGCGATAAACTCGATCCAAGCTTCGGCCAGGTCGTAGAGGTATGGAAGAAGCGTAATGAATTGGCCGAAGTCCCAACCCCAACTTCAGAGGAGGGCTAGATGCCTCCAGACGTTTCGACATTCGACGCTGACACCTTCATGGCCACTGAGGTCGAAGGTGCTTTCGAGACCAAATACACTCCCATCCCGACGGCGAACTACACCGCCACGATCGACTCGGTGCTCGTCCGCGCCGCAGGTGACGGCGTTGTACTCGACGTGACCTGTCTTATCCACGACGAGGAACTCGCAGCCAAGCTTGGCCTGGAACGTATCACCGTCCGCGCCGGGATTTGGCTCGACCTCGACCCAAGGACGGGGGCGCTACTGTTCGGCCCCAACCGGAATATCAAGCTCGGTCGATTGCGCGAAGCGGTCGGACAGAACGGCCCCAAGCCTTGGAGCTTCAAGATGCTCGAAGGCGCCGGGCCGCTGCTCATCGCGGTCGTGCCCGATAAGAGCGGGGACTACAACGACATTAAGAGCTACGCGAAACTTCCCACGTAGCTGGTTTATGGCTGCGGCGACGTGGTGGCGTCGGCCCTCACCTCGTAGGGGTGTTCAGCGACCTGCACACCGTCAAGGCGCTGGCCCGCAGCCACCAGTTGGGGGCGCAAGCCCCCAGGGGGGCGCCTGGCCCAGAGGCGCTAGTAAATTTCCTGGGCATATCGCACTGTCAAACTACCGGAGGCCTCTTGCCTTCTCCGCCTGCACGGCACGGGGGGCCTCCGGGATTTTCCAGGAGCAGAGATGCGCGTAGCCCGGCTAGGCGACATAACAGTCCCCGAAGATCGCCAGCGCAAGCACTTTGACCTCGCTGCGACGCAGCGCCTTGCCACAAGCATCGCGGACAAGGGACTCCTACACCCAATCGTCTGCAGCCGAACGCCCACGGGCTTGTGCCTCGTCGCAGGGAACCGCCGCCTCAAGGCCGTCAGCATCCTCGCGCGGGGGAATAAGCTCTTCGACTGCGACGGGACTACAATCGAGCCCGGTAAAATCCCCTACATCCTCATCACCGACCGAACCGACCTCCAGCTACGCGAGGCCGAACTCGAAGAAAATGTCATTCGCGAAGACCTCTCCTGGCAGGAACGGACGAGAGCTATCGACGAACTCCATAGCCTACGCCTCGCGCAAGACCCCAAGCAGACCCTCCTCGACACCGGCATCGAACTCGCTGGAAGCACAGGCAGCCCCGGAACGCACGGCCATGTGGTCTCTCGAGCGAAGGTCGTAGCCCAGCACCTCGACGACCCCGAAATCGCTGCTGCGCGAAACGAGCGCGAAGCCTTCGCTATCGCCTCCCGGAAGATCGAGGGGGAGTTCCAGGCAGAACTCAAGAAGCGAGGCAAGTTGAGGCCGAAGTCTCCCCACACCCTCATCCACGGAAGTATGCTCGACGAACTCGCCACGATGAAGCCTGAACAATTCGATTGCGTTATCGCCGATCCCCCTTACGGCATGGGTGCCGACGAGTTCGGAGACGCCGCCAAGCTCGAGCACCGCTACAAGGACGATCCCGCGGGCGCGCTTCAGCTTGCTACCTGCATACTCGAAGAAGGCAATAGAATCACTAAGAAGCGCGCCCACTTATATTTATTCTGCGACATAGGGTTCTTCGGGAACCTGAAGGCGTGTGCGAAGCTCCACGGTTGGGAACCTTTCCGCACCCCACTCGTCTGGAGCAAAGGTTCTTCCGGCCACGCCCCCATCGGCACGAGGGGGTTCCGCCGCAGCTACGAGCTGATCCTATTTGCCTCGAAAGGCGGACGTCCACTTAGTGGCCTCCACTCCGACGTGATTGAAGTCCCTAATCTTAAGGATCGAGTCGTCGCTGCACAGAAGCCCACAGGGCTCTACGAGAAGTTACTGCGCTATAGCTGCGTACCGGGGGATAGGGTGCTTGATCCCTGCTGTGGCAGCGGCACGGTCTTTCCCGCCGCGACGGCGACGAGCACAGTCGCCACCGGCATCGAACTCGACGAGGGTGCGTACCGACACGCGCTCATAACACTGGAAGGAGAGAGTTAATGACCATCCCCAAGGACTCTATATTCCCAACTCCCGAGGAGTTCCAGGCCTCCTTGGACGCCAAGCTTGGTGCGATGATCCCCATCTCGAAAGGATACCTCGATGAACATAGGCGAACCATTACGCAAGCGCTTCATCATTCCACTCAAGTCTCCCGTAACACCGACTACGGAGCCCAAGCGGCCGCCGCCATTCAAGCGCAGTACCAAGCAGCCGTCGCGCGCGCCTTCCAAGCCGGTAGCTTCTCCAAGCCGAAGCCCCTCGAAGACGCCGGCATAGAAGTTGGCGAGATCATCGCTTGGCGGGTGTGGCGAGTCGTGGGGTCCACGCTGACGAGCGTGTTTGTGGACTTTCCCTGGTTTCCAGGAGAAATTGTGGAAGGCGTCGTACACGGGAACCGTGGAGTCCACGCCTTCAAGAACGCGAAGGAAGCCTGGGCATACTCCTCAAGTCTCCTATCCGCTACCCCGCAGGCGGTCGGCAAGGTAGCGCTCTGGGGTAGAGTTGTAGAACACAAACGGGGCTATCGTGCCCAGTATGCTCGCATCGTGGCGATCGCCGCAATAAAACCCTTTCGCTTCAAGAGGCTCGCAGTTCTCCGAAAGGAGTATGGGGTGGCGAATGCCTGACCTCTTCGCCGGCACCAGCGGTCCTCAGGACGCTAAGATCGCAATAGTGGGCGAGTCTTGGGGCGCCGAAGAGCGACGCCGGAGGCTTCCCCTCGTCGGTCAAAGTGGCGAACTGTGTGATTCGTTACTATCGCAGTCCGGCATAGAGCGCGACGATTGCTTCACCACGAATTTGATCAGCGAACAACCTCCCCGCAATAATATGTGGGAGTTCTTCTACCCTACGCAGGAGGCGAGAGCAAATGGCAAGGCGTGTATTCGTGGCCTCTATCCGAAGCCCAATGTGGTTGAAGGTGTGGAGCTTCTACGAGCGCAACTTGGGGCGGTTAAGCCTGAGGTGGTCATTGGCTTTGGGAATTACACTCTTTGGGCGCTCACTGACGATTGCTTCGGCGTTGGCGATGACCAGCGGCGCAAAGTCCCTACGGGGATAACCGCGTGGCGCGGTTCGCAACTCTACTGCCGCGAGGACATGGGCGGCTTCCCCTTCATGCCTACCTTCCACCCCGCCGCCGCGATGCGCCAGTGGCCTTGGACCTACGCGATCAAGCACGATCTGCAGAACCGGCTGCCGAAGGTGTTTAGGAACGAGTGGGCGGCACCATACTACAAGTTCACCATTCGGCCCTCATACGGGGAAGTAATGGAGGCGCTCGACGACTTCCTCGAGTTAGCTCAGAGGTCCGGGCCGCTTCGGCTATCTGTGGACCTCGAGACTTACGCAGGCCATATAGACTCGTTAGGTCTGGGAGCTACAGCCTTCTCTGCCATCTGCATCCCCTTTATGAGTCTAAACGATCCGAGGGGCTATTGGTCCCCCGAGGAAGAATGGACAATAATCCAGAAGGCTCGGAAGCTCCTCTCCCACCCTAATGTCCAGATCGTCGGGCAGAACTTCCTCTACGACGCCCAGTACTTCGCCCTCTACTGGAATTTGTTCCTCGTACCCTATATCGACACGATGCTCCTGCACCACGTCTGCTGGCCCGGTACACCCAAGCCACTCGAGTACCTCAGTTCCCTCTACTGTCACTACCACCGTTACTGGAAGAGCGAGGACGACGAGTGGCAGGCCAAAGGCGCCGAGGACGAGCACTGGACCTACAACTGTAAGGATGTAGTAGCCACGCTGGAAATCAGCTATGAACTCGAGAAGGTCGTCAAGACACTCGGACTGACGGAACAGGCCGCGTTCCAGATGCGCCAGTTCCCGATGGTGCTCCGTATGATGCTCCGCGGCATCAACATCGACAGGGACAAACGTGCTGAGGTCTCCGTCGAACTTGCAGAGACGATCGGCCAGTACGCGGCGCGCTTCGAACAGCTCATTCCCTCCGACGTGTATCCTCCTGATCCGAAGAAGGTGCCCTGGTATCGCAGTCCGCAACAGCAGGGCTACATCTTCTACGACCTCCTCGGCGTCAAGGAGATAACGAAGGACAAGCGACGGACTGTGAACGACGACGCTCTCGAACGCATAGGGGCTTCCGAACCAATTCTTCGCCCCATCGTGCAAGCGATACAGGAGTTCCGTAGCGTCGGCGTCTTCTACAACACCTTCTGCAAGAAGGCACTCGATCCCGATGATCGGATGCGGTGCTCCTTCAATATCGCGGGAACGCGGACCTTCCGCTGGAACAGCGACGAAAACGCCTTCAAGCGAGGCGGGAACTTGCAGAACATTCCGAGTGGAACGGAGGAGGAACTCGATGTCCCCAAATCTTGAGAAGTTTATCAAGATCATGATGCTCGCCACATCGCCGTCTGACGGTGAGGCGCTGTCCGCCCTGCGGAAGGCGAACGCCATGCTCGCGGAGATGAACAACAGCTGGGAGGAACTCCTGCGCGGCAAGGTGAGGATGCGTGCCGCTGACGACGACGAAGCACCTAGAGGCAAACACCACACCGATGCAGAAGAGATCGACACTCTTTTCGAAGATCTCTTCACCTCTGTCTCGCCTGCGAGTTCCTTCCGCGACTTCGTCGAGAGCGTACACGAATGGTGGGAGGACAAAGGCTTCCTCACGGAGAAGCAATATCAGGCCCTCCGTCGGGCGCGGGAGGCGCGAGGGTAATGGTTGCTCAGACAATCCAACTCCCCAACATCCGCCGCTTTTTCGTCCCAGACGCCGGCTACATCATCGCAGAGTGCGACCTTACCGGCGCGGAGGCACAGGTCGTCGCATGGGACGCTGGGGACGAGGATCTCAAAGCCGCCTTCCGCGCAGGAGTCAACGTGCATATCAAGAACGCCCGCGACGTGTTCCCTGAGAAGGTCCGAGGCTGGAGTGACGAGGCGATCAAAGCCACTGACTATACAGGAGGCCTTTACAACAACTGCAAGAAGTGTGTCCACGCAACGCACAATGGGGGGCGGCCTGCCGGCCTTGCTCGGCAAATCGGTATTCCGGTTGTCGAAGCAGAGAACTTCCAGAAAATCTGGTTTGGCCTACACCCGGCAATCGAAGCGCGCCACGACTACATCCTCGCGTGTCTCCAAGGCCGGGTGGAGGGCAATCCTCCTCGCACAATCATCAATCGCTTCGGTTACAGGATCACGTTCTTCGACCGGATTGATAATGTCTTCACCGAAGCGCTCACGTGGATCCAGCAATCTACCGTGGCGTTAGTTTGTGCGAAGGGAGGCATTAATGTGGACGAGCAAATCTCCTGGGCGCAACTACTACTCCAGGTCCATGACAGCCTGGTACTACAATACCCTATCTCCAGACACGGTTCCCGTGGCGAAATCCGCGATGCTCTCGAGGTCGTTGTTCCCTATGACGACCCACTCATCATTCCTTGGGGGCTGAAAACTAGCCGCAAGTCCTGGGGGGACGCCGAAGCTGAAACATGGTGATACCCGCGGGTTGACAATCTGTCAACCCCCTGCTATAGAAAAGGAGCCCCAATGAGCTACATCTACCTTGCATCCCCCTACTCCGCGAACACACAGCAGAAAATGGACGAGCGCTACAAGATCGCGCAGGAGTGCGTTGGCGAGTTCACGAGAGGCGGAGTCGTAATGCTCTCTCCCGTGCTCCACTGTCACGATCTAGCTCGGCGCTACGAGCTTCGTACCGACTACGCTTTCTGGAGGCAGCTGAATGAAGCCCTTATACGCGCCGCGAGCGAACTGTGGGTGCTCTGTCTACCCGGTTGGGAGGACTCTCTCGGCGTGAGCAGCGAGATCAAGTTCGCCAAGACGCTGCACAAGCCGATACGATACCTGAATTGTATCCCTCCTAGCTTCTCCTTCCGCGACGGCGTAGAGATTGGCCCGGATATTTAAGAATTGGCTACGGGAATACTCGGACTATACACAGCACAGCGAGGCGCCCAGCCTGTTCCATTTCTGGGTTGGAGTGTCCACGATCGCGGGCGCCTTGCGTCGCCAAGTTTGGATAGACCAGCGGTATTTCCAGTGGACGCCCAACTTCTATATTATCTTCGTGGGGCCTCCGGGCATCGCTACGAAGTCCACCTCTGTCCGCGTCGGCATGAAGCTACTCGAAGAGGTCGAGGGTGTCAACTTCGGCCCCCAAGCGATCACATGGCAGGCACTAACTCAATCCCTTGCGGAGTCTCGGCGGGACATTTCCTATGGGGAAGAGTTCCTACCGATGTCTTGTATCACTTGCGCCATCTCGGAACTCGGCACCTTCCTCAAACCGGAGGACCAAGACCTCGTGGATGCCCTAGTCTCTCTCTGGGACGGGCAGCTGGAAGAATGGGGCAAGAAGACTAAGACTATGGGATCGGACCTCATTGTCAACCCCTGGATCAACGTGATCGGCTGCACAACGCCGGCGTGGCTGCGGAAGAACTTTCCCGAGGAGTTAATCTTGGGCGGATTGACCTCCCGTGTCGTGTTCGTTTATGGCGATGAGAAGCATCACCTCGTCCCCTATCCTGCAGACATAGTAGATGCGGGAGAGTTCACCGATAAAGGGAAGAAGCTCATCGAAGACTTGAACGAGATCGCCTACTTGGTAGGAGAGTACGAGTTGACGCCGGAAGCGAAGGCTTGGGGCATCGCCTGGTACGAGCACCACTGGAGTAACCGCCCGACACATCTCGCCAGCGAGCGCTTCGGAGGGTATATCGCCCGCAAGCAAACCCACATCCACAAGGTAGCGATGGTCCTCGCCGCGGCGAACCGCGACGAACTCTTCATCACCGACGCGGATATGGAGTCCGCAAACGGCCTCGTGACTGCCCTAGAGGAGGATATGCAGTTAGTCTTCCACTCGATGGGCGTAGGAAGTATGGCGCGCTCCGTCGCGGAGATGCTATCCTACGTCCGCGCCTACGGCGTGATCGACCACAAGGAACTGTGGCGTCGCTGTATGCCGATCATGGGGACTAAGGAGTTCGCGGAGGCGATTAAAGCCGCTTCGCAAGCAGGCTATATTCGCATGGTTCAGAAGGAGGGTACAATCCTGTACTATCCAGTCAAGATCGAAGAGGAGGAGAAGTAGAATGAGCTACCCTATCATACTATCACAAGGATGGTCCCACGTAGCAGAAAAGATCGACGACGAGATTGCTCGGGCGCGCAGGCGATTCCCTGAAGGAGATATGCTCTTCGCGGCGCTTGTAGAGGAAGTAGGCGAAACTGCAGAAGCTCTCATAGAATTTTCACGCCGAGGGACGCCCTCCCAGAAGCGTGCTGTGTCACTCGACGATGTGAGGAAAGAACTTGTGCAAGTCGCCGCGATGGCGATACGCCTGCGAGTGGAAGGTGATAGGTACTACGATTTCGAAGGCGACGCCAGCATGGAAGGAAGAGAAGTATGACCACCGTCACAGTAACGATCCCAGACTGGTTTCTCTGGGTCATAACGATCGCCATGGTAATCACGACTGTACTCAAGTGCTACAACTTCTACCTCGAGCAGAAGCTGCGAAAGTTGTCAAAGACTCGAGGGCCTATTCCGCCGTGAGTCCTAGGCCCCGTCAACTCGGCGGGGCCTACCTTCTCTATAGGTCCACCAGCCCCCCGCCCGCACGCCGAGCCACATCAGATTGCGCTTGAACCAGCTCTTCCCGGCGGCAATCATTATCTCGCGGAACAGCGCATCCGCAGTTCTCCGCGGGAGAACCTTGAACCGATAGGCGTGGTCGTGGACCGTGCTGCCCTCGATAGAGTCTACTTTGGAGGCCAGGCTGCGGAAGAGCCCCGGAACGGAGGAAAAGTCTGTGCCGAAGTTTTTAGGGATGTCATATCGACGAGTTGTAGGCTCGAATCCCTGGTGGGTCTCGTCGTAGAAGATCCACCACTTCCGCTCGACATAGAAGTTAAAACCCGCCATATCCGAGCGCTTCCGACGCAGGAGCAGATCAGTGGGGAAGGTGACGTTGCTGATGGTCATTATCGTTTCCTCGAGACATCCTCAATATCTTCAACCTCAGGGAACAGCCGCTGTACATCTCGCGCAATCGGGATTTCGCGCCTCGCCGTCGGCAGTCCCAACTCGAACAGTCTCCGCGCCCGATTACGCGCCTTTCGGCTCCGCGCGAGGTCGCTTCGGCGTATCCTCATACTGGGAAACGGCGTGGTGTTGTTGAAGCGTTTCATATCTGCGAGAACATCCTTCACCCCCTCGCCACTTCTAACGGCGAAGGCATGATCGTACTGCCGCATGAGCATCCCTTTCCTTATCCGCCAGAACGCGATCACCTCCGCCTGAGCCCGCTGGCGATCCCACTTGCGCCCCAGCCGCGTCGGGGTGAACCCGAGGCCCTGTGCTACGATCTCCGCGAGGTCCTCGGGGTCGCTCGCATCGAACTCGATCACTGTAGCGCCCGTCCGAGTTCGTTCGCGCTCCTCCTGGAAGAACCGCGAGGCCTTCATCACATTCTTCAGCGAGCGCGGGAATGCCCGCTCCATGCGCTTGAAGTCATCGACAGGAAGTTCATTGTCCGTGAGCGCCCGGAGCACATTGATCCCAGTTCCGAACACGGCGCCCGCCGCACGAGTCGTGATACGGGCGAATTTTTGCTCGAAGTCTCCCTGGTCGCCGATCTGCGCCAGCCCCGGAACGACCTGTCCAAGGCCGATGTTCGCGCTCATGTCGAACATCGGGAAGGGCACACCTACCATGTCCATCACGGCAGGAATACCGAAGCCTACTCGCGAGATCCCATGCAGGATCATATCGGGAGGCAAGTCCTCGCCATCCACGAGCGCAAGCACAAACTCCCTTGTCTCCCGTTCTACGTCGAAGTCCGCGCCGAAGAACGACCGTCCCATAAACTTGGCGATCCCCGCCAAATCCTCTGCCCCCGGCAGCCCCATCAACCCCGCCATGAAGAACATCATGAGCAAGTAGCGTCCTTTTCCTGGGGAATGTGTTGAGAACCAGAGCATATGCTGCACGAACATGAAGAACGTCAGCACCGTCCCGGCTCTGCCACGCATGAACCGCGGGCGGGCGTGCTGCGAGTATTGGAACTGCGTGCGTTGCACCGCGTCCTTCCCGGCGAGGAACGCGGTAGCTTCGAGTTCGCTCCAGCCTTGGCCAACGAGTTCTCGAAATTGCAGCGTATTGGTGTCGCGAAGCTCGGTGAGGTATTCGGCGCCGGGATTTTCAAGTGCTAAGTTCCACGCCGCCCGGAAAGTAACACTCCGATTGAACTTCTCGCTGGTCTGGAACATGAAGGCGCTCCAGTGCGCGGATTGCATAAGCATCCTCTCGAGCTTCGAACCCGGCAAGAGGCGAGCGAGGTTGCTCCCACTCGCCGTCGCGGCAAGCTCCTTCGCAAACGACTCATCGAGAAAACCCTGCTCCATCCCAAGGTTAAGTCCGCGCAACAGTGCGTCCGAAGCGTCTGGAGACCCCTTCTCAAATGCCTTCTTGAAGTCGAAGGTTGCGCGCCTTATCGCCCCGATGGCTCGACCGTCCCCGAAGCGTGCTGCAAGGTAAGGCCACGTCACCATAGGCACCTGCGTCAAGTTCAGCACGGCAGAAACCGGTACATAACCCAAGTGCCATTGAAACGCCACGCTGCGCAACTGCGCCCAGTCTGGTTTCGGGTCCATGATGTGAGAGAGGTGATCACGCATGAACTCGATGATCTCCTCACGCTTACTTACGTCCGCGACCCCCTCTCTCCCCATTGTCAAGCGCAGTTCTGAAGTCTCTTTCCGCGCATCGGAGATTATTGACTCGAGGTCACCTCCCCACTGCACACGAGCAATGTATCCTGCGCCGTGGAAGAAGTAATCTGCATAGCCTCTCATCGCGTTGAGACTGAAGCCAGGAATATCCTTGCGTCTCAGGAACCGCTTGCGGAAGCTCTTCGCCGGCGAGAACTCCACAATCAACCTGTCGAACCAAGCCCGCTGCTCCTCGCTGAGACCCAACTTCGCCTTCATCGCCTTCAGCAGCGTCGGTGGAAGCCCCCGGAACACCTGCACGGTCTTGGGGATCTTATCCACCCCGACGCTAAAGCCCGCGGCTTCGGGGAACTCTCTACGAAGGGTAAGTGCGGCCTTCCTCGCGGCCTTGCGCGAGGGGAACTGCTGCATATAAACGGTCCTGACCTCCTCGCCCCTTCCTTCCTTCACGGTGACGGAGAAGTCGCCGAAGCGCGAGTGCGGGAAATAAGGCCGCAGACGCATCTGACGCATATCCGCATTGAGTTGGGCAATCTCCACCTCCAGCTCTGCCGAGCCCGGCGGGAACTGCTCCGCGAGCGCCTTTTCCGCCGCAGTCTGAATAGCGTCAAGGACTTCCGTAAAGTCCTCCCGGATACGCTGGAAGATTTCGAAGGCCTCGCTCTCGACTCCGTGCTTCTTGGCGATCGCGGCGAGTTCCTCTTCCGTCGGTAGCCGCGACGTGTCGTCCTTAATCTCCTGCACGGAGAGATAACTCATCGAGTCCACGTCGAAGATCATCTTCGAGAGTGCCTCGACCTGCCGTGTGCCGAGGGCTTTCAATTCCCGCACGCGCTGATCCGAGCGTGAAACCCACTTCATCTTCGTCGTGTACCAGCGGTCGATGACTTCGGCGTATTCCTGCAAGCGGGCAAATCCCGGATTGACTCGTGCCACTTGCAGCAGGTTCCACCCTACCTTCATGAACCAGTTGAAGCGGTCACTGAGTGCTCGGATTTCTTCGCGCTCGCGCTGTGGGATCTTCAGCTTCTTGAACAATCGGTCCTGGTAGACGCCGTGTGCTTGGTGCGGCACCGCACCATCGACAAACTCGGAGTTCTGGCGTATGCTCGCTTCCTCATTCGACCCAATCGCAGGAGAGACCCTTAGACGATCGCGGCTCTGGAGGCTCTCGAGGAAGCGCTGCACCTCTACTGCGGGAGCGAAGTCCTCGAGGCTCCTCCCTTGGAAAACGTGGAAGGCTTTGAACATCGTCTTGAGTCTCTGCGCGATACCGTTGAAGAACTTCTCCAGTATCCCCATCGGCTCCCGTTGGGTCTGGAACCAGCGGGCGACGTGATTGGCGAACCACTCCTCGAAGTTGAACCAATACTCCTTGTCCTTGCTCTCGTCACGTAGCGCCTCGCGGGCAGGAAGTCTACCCTCTTCCTGTAGGGACTCTGCGGTGGCGACGGCCTTGAGCGGCGAAAAGAACTCGAAGACGAAGTTCGTGAAGGTGCCTTCGGTAGCTTTGATCAGGGAGCGATTGTAAGCGGACAGGAGCCGACGCTGTACGCTCGCGTCAGCCTGCAGCAACGCCCTGTGGCTTATGAGGTGCCCAAACTCGTGGGGCACGCCGTCAAAGAGAAACCCGGGCCTTGTACCTACGTCACCGAGCTGTTTCGGGTTCAAGGTTATGAGGTTGCTAACCTTATCGTCGAATCCCACATAGAACCCCCCTGAAGTAGGGCTGAGGCTGAAACTTCCGTGGGAAGTCGGTCCGGGGCTGCCAAGGAATACTACAAGTTTCTGGTCATTGAGGCCGAACCTCTTCAGCATCGTATCGTAGAAGCGGGCGACTCCAGTTGCAAGTGTCTTTTCCTTCTGGGTGGGAACGGTCTCGACGTTCACCAAGACGACCGTAGTACCGGGCCTGTGAGAGGCGGCATCGTAAGCCTTTCCCCTCAGGGTCTTTGCACGAGTAGGAACAGTCAATTCTACAAGCGCCTGGGCGGGCGGCGCACGAAAGCCAATCGAACGACTCTCGCCGAACACGGGCTCCGCCGGGACTCGCAACAGCGCCCGGCGCGGAAGTTCCTTCCCAACAAAAACCCCCCCAGTAAAAGCTCCACCGGGGCGCCTTCGGAGCCCCAAGCGGATGAGTTCCCTCGCATGTAGACGCGTACCTCCAGGGTCTAACTGCGCGGAGTCGGCGATGAGTCCCGCGATCTTCGCCTTATCTACGCGCCTAGTTCCCTTGGCGAACGATAAGGTGGGACTATCTCGAACGATAGACTCAAGCCTCGCCTGTGTGAGATCTTTCCTTATAATCCCGCCAGGGAAGGCCGACGCGAACGAGAGAGCACTGGAGGTGGTAAACTGATCTGCTGGGAGTTTAGAAACATCCACTTTGAACAGCGACTCTTCCTCCCGACCAATAAAGGGGGCAGAAGGGCTAGTGATGTTAAACAGCCGCCTGCCCTGGCTATCTCCGACCAGGGGGACTCCCGCCTGAGGTTTCACGAGGAATCTCCCGGAAGTCAAGAACTCCGGGTCGGCACCGAGTTCCTCAACCCCGATCTCACGAGTCTGCGGAAGTTCCCCAATCACGACGAAGCCATCACCTTCTTCCGGCGTAAAGCGGAAGCCCTTGTCGAGAGCGTCAAGAAAGCGAAGTTCCCCCTGCACCAAGGGCTCTACCCCCGTCTTATCTGAGAGAGTCACGGCCTCCTTCGCGAGCCGCAAGGCCTCTATCGCTGTCTCCCTCTTCAAGAGGCGAACTCGCGGGTTCTTTCTCGTCAACTCCCCAACGGAAGGGAGTGATGCCAGATCTGCCGATACGGCATCCTTCGAGAGCCCCTTCTTATCTACCTGCAGGAGCTTCACGTTCGCTACTCCTACATGCGCCACGGCAAACTGGGCCAGGTTCGGCGGCGTGAAGGAAGTAACTGTCGTGCCGCCAGGCGTAGTCTGCCCCGCGAATTTGAACCCTGTTCCGCTCACGGCCCCAGACACGAAGACTTCCGTCGAGAAGTCTCCCTCCTGCACCTCCCCGGGCAGTTCGATCGGTGGCGCTTCCGGCTCAACTGGAGAGGGCAGCCGCAACGGCGGCGCCGGGAGCCCCAAAGGCTCCGGCCCAGGTGCCTCGGGAATAATAACCCCCGGCGGCCCCTCTGGCGGTGGAGGTGGGACGAAGCGAGGCCCCTCTGGCCGGGAGGGTGCCGAGGGCGCTACGGCTCCGCCCACACCTCCCAGGAGGAGCCCGACAACTCCTCCCGAAAACGCAGCCTCAAGAATCCTATCCCCAACTCCCGGCCCGAGCGCGTCGAAGTTATCATCTACGAAACTCCGCGCTGCTACATCAACCGCCTCCTGCAGCGTCTCCGTCGCGGCTTCCACCGTACCGCCAGCAGTCAAGCCCGCCGCCACGCGCGCAGGCCTCCCACCAACGCGACTTAGTTGTGCACCAATTCGGCTGATGAAGTCGTCAGCTTGCCCCGGGAGGATGCCGAGTCTGCGGGCAAACGCGAACGGCACGACGGCTTCGAGGATGCCCTTGGCAATACCGGCGGTGAGAGCGACTCCCGGCTCGACTCCGCCAATCGCTTCCTGCTGTTCGAGCGCCGTTGCACCAGTTTCAATCCCTGTCGTCGCGCCGACAACTCCTCCGAGCGCGCCACGCGCCACGAACTTCTGCACAATAGCGTCGCCCGCCGCAGCGCTCAGAGCACGTTTACCGACTGCTCTGCCGACAAGCCCGCCAATCCCGCCGCCGAGGATGATACTGGCGATTACGGGAGTTTGTTCACCCAGTAATCGGGCAACAAACCGAGCCATATTCCCGGGAGAATCGAACGCTTCCGCAAACTCCACAGTGCGTGGAAAGCGTGCTCGAATATCCTCCTCGCGCGCCTGTGCCAGTTCCAACAACTCCTGTGAGGTCTCTTCAGCACCGAAGATCGCGGTCGTCACGCCCCCGACCGCGAGAGCCTCGGCTCCGAGTCGCCGCGTACCTGAGGCTACTCCGGTCGTAAACTCCCCGAGGATCGAGGGGCGTCCCGGAGGTTCAGGGACCAGGGTGGGAGCGGGCGCCGGACCCTGCAGGTCCAGCAAAGTCTGTCCTATAGGCGACAATCCGGGCACCCGGCTCGGGAGCGGGACCGGCTCGACCGGCTCCTCCGTGAGGTCTAGGAGAGCCTGCCCGATCGGTGAGAGACGAGGGTTCTCGACCATTATCGCTGGCCGGTCTCGCGTCTGTGACGCTCGATTGCTTCGCGAGCCTTCTCCCGAATGGCGGGACGGCCTCGCGCTTTATCCACCGCAGCGGCAACGACTTCTTCTCCATACCTCTCGGCAGCTACGGCCCGCGCTATGGGATTATTCTGGATTTCCAACCACGAGGCGTCGCTCACCTCCTCGGCAGTAGGCGGCAGTATGAACTCTGCCCGCTGTCGGGCTTGCGCCGAGATGTTCGGGGCGGTATCGGCAGTCACCCGTGGGAGAGTCGCGATCGCTTGCGCTATCGGGTCAGCTCTCGGCGCAGGAACTGGAGGCTCTATCCTCCCAGTAGCGGGAACTTCTGGCTTAGGCGTTGGCTCCTGAGTGATCACTCCCGGAGTGGCCGCTTCGACTTGCGCCCTCACCCTAGCGAGCTGGTCGGGCGGGACTAGACGCAAAGCCGACTGAGCACGCGGATCGGTTGATTGAAGTAGTGCAGCCACGTCCGAGTCGGGAACATTGAGGGGCCTCCCGGCTTCGAGATCCTCCCGCAGCGCAATGCCCCGCTTGATCCTATCAAACTCGTTGAGAACAGCTGCGGGGTCCAGCGGGGGAACCGCCTCTCCAAGTTTCCCCGCGGCCTCGTTCCGGTCGGAGGCCTCTTGGATGATACGGTTCAGCAACTGGGCATCCTCGCTATCCTCGGCAATCTTGAGCTTAATGCGAAGCTTCGCGGCGAGGCGCGCAGCTTCCGCTCGTCGGTTCGCGCGCGCGACGCGCTCTTCCGCCTCAGTCCTTTCTCGGAAGGCATCAACTCTCTCGCCGGCGATCCCAGTACGCTCCTCCTCCGTAGCGATCTGACGCTCCTCGATCCCGGCGCGCCTCAGGCGCTCTTCTTCTTCAATCTCGTGCGCGCGTACTCTCTCCGCCGCCCCGCCTGCAGCACCAATCGAAGTCCCAATGGCCCCAAGGGTAGTCTGCCCCGCTGGCTTCGGCTGAAGGATATTGACGGAGAACTGCAGCAGCGCCGCGCGAACCTCGGGGCGGCCAAGGAACTCGCGCCACTTGAACTCCAGCGCCTGCTGCTCCTCTCCAGTCTGCGGAGGTGCTGCCGGTTGGACTGGAGAAGGCTGCACAAGCTGGCCCAGGCCGACTCCTGCGGGGGGCGTGGGCGGAAGGACGGGCGGCATCATCTACCTCCGATCAACTGCGCGAGTGAGGGAACCTGTGCGCCGCCGGCAGGCGCCAGTAACTGAAGGATTTGCGCGAGCAACTGTGGTTGTGGCCCGCCTCGTGCCTGCGGTGGCGCGAACCCTCGCGGCGGTGCGAACGGCGGCTTCGGCGCTGCAGGAGCCTGCAAGGCCGCGAGTGCCTTGAGAATACTGTCCGCCCGCCCCGTCTCCTGTGGCTGAGGTGTGATAGGCGGCGTTCCTCCCGGCAAGGTGGCAGGCGGAGGCGGGGAAGGCACGATCGGCGCAGCTGCTGGCGGAGCGCCTATCTCCGGCGCGATCGCACCTCTAGGCGGAGCCACCGGAAAACTCGCGGGCTGCAGCAGAGTACCAAGTGCCTCCGTGGCAGTTGCGCCTCCGCCTCCTGTGGGCGGAGCTTGCCCTGTCGCCGCAGCGACTTGGGCGAGCCTGTTCGGATCCTGCAACCCGAGCAACGCAAGTTGTGCCATAAGCGTCGGGGCGCTAAGCGTATTCAGTCCTGGAAAAGATGGCATATCTACACACTCCTCTTAAATCTCGGTGGAAGCAGCCCGCCGAAGGGGTTTTCTCCAAGAGGGTTCTCATCTTGCCCCCGCGCGAGCGCTATGGCTTGGATGAGGTTATGGACCTGCTGCCCAGGGTCGACAGGCGCCGACGCGCCAACATTGAGGCCCTGCCCCAACGGCGCGAGAAGCTGTTGCAGACCCACACCCGTATTGCTCTGTGGCGAGAACCGAAGGAGAGGATTATCTGGCGGCACAATTGCCTCCTATCCGAAGAGGGGAAGAGAGAAGTTGAAGGGTGGAGGTGCGAAGATGGAAGCCGCGAGACCGCCGATGCCCAAGATTGCCTGCAGCGGATCGGTACTCGTCCCAGGTCCCTGGGCGGTGGTCGTGCTGGTGCCCCCACCAACACCGAAGGCGAGCGCAGCAACGTCCTGCGCGGTAGCAAAGGGGATTATCTGCTCCGCGAGGAACCGCTGCGCCTCTTCGCTGAGGAAGGCTTGTTCTTGTGCTTGCTGCTGCTGTCCAACTCCAGCGGTTATACTAGACGGAAGAAGCCCGAGTTGCGCAGTCTGCGGCGCAAAGATGAGCGACCGCGTGAGCGCCTCCAAGCCTGACTGGAATGCTTGGTTCGCAAGCGTAGCTGATACGTCCCCGACCTGCTGCTGGAAGCCCTGTGCCGCGAGACCTTCGGCAATTCCCTGCCGGGAGCCTCCGAATTGGCCTGCCGAGATCGCGCCCTGCCGAATATTGGGCAAGGTCTGCTGTGTGAACGTGCGCTCTAGCGGTCGTGTCGCGGCTTGTATCGCCCCCTGGAGCGCCGGGTTACTCTCCGGGAACAACACCGGCCCGAGTAAGAAGTTCTGCGCCAGCGCCGCTTGGTCCGCGATGCCTTGTGCGGGTCCGCCAGCCACGCCGAGTGCCTGCTGCTGCGCCTGCTGCTGCAGGGGATTGAACGGAACAATCGTCGAACTTGGAAACAGCGTCGGAGGCGCTGCGATGAACTTCTCCGCCTCCGGGATCACGAGGTTGAGCAACTGCTGCTGTTCCGGCGCAAGTTCCTGTACCGTAGTAGTCGTGCTCCTCCCGCCACCAGTCCCACCGAAACCCATATCAGTGCACTCCTATCTTGGAGATGTCCTTTTCAAGGAGATAGGACTTGAGCTTATATCCCTCTCCCTGGAGTATCCGTATCCACGCGGGGCGCCCGAGGACTTCCATCCGCTTCGCACCGTGTCTGTACGCCCAAAGCTCAAGGCAAGACAATCCCACTTCCAGCACTCGATCCAACCCCGATCCGCCGATCCAAACTAGACGCATGCTTACAGTTTCCGGGTAGACGGTAGCTTCCGTAAGCAACGCCAAGAACACCCCGTCTCGGTCTATCGCGAGCCACAACAATAGCCCCCCTTCCGTCACAGACTGCTTGAGCGACTCCAAACTGGTGAACTCCTCCCAATGCTCCTTGCCTTCGAGCAAGAGAGGAACCGCCAACGGCCAGAGATCGTCCACCAGCTCGGGCGTGACTAGCAACATCTGCCAGTCCCGCTCGGAAGTACTAGCCCAAGAAGACCCACGCTCCGCCACGTCTTCCATAGAAACCTGCTCCAGCTCCTGGATTAAAGTTGACGCCATCCGCCAAGACAACCATCCCGTCGCGAGGCTTGTCCGGTGCCACATTCAGTTCTACAAGCAAGACCTCCTCCACTCCGAAGAACGACTCCGCTATCTGGGCGAACTCTTGTCTGAGATACGATGCGAGATCATCGTCAACTCCTTCTGGTGGATCGCGAGGTTCGTATCGCATCAGATCTCTCCGAGCACCTGGATATCGAGGTCATAACCGTGGAGTTGCCAAGCCACATTAGTCGAGGATTGAAAACGAACTGCGAGGAGCGGCCCGTTCACAACAAAGTCGAGATAGCGGTCTACTCCAGGCGTAAAGGTCTTAGCCGCCTGGAAGGTGATAGCGCCGCCGAGTTCCTCCTGCGAGCCCGCACGAACTTCGAAGGGGTCGCCCTCACCCTTGATCCATATGCGAGTCAGAAGCTTCCTCCTCGACACATCGGACTTCGGATTGCCCTGCCGATCGACGCCGATGAGCGCTAAGCCTTCCCGCTCGAGGAAGGCTGTCATGGCCGCGCCATTGAACTGATTCGTGTCGTCAAGCTTAAAGAGTTTCGTGTTCGTCGCATCGCAGGCGAGAAGCCCAATGGACTGTGGGTTGAACTCCCTTGATCCCCACTGAGTTGTGTCGCTATCCCAACTCGCCGTGTCCGCGTCCCAGGACTGGTCCGTTCCCGGCACATCGACCACCGCGCTCGCGATAAAGTCGAAACTCTGCAGCTGCCGCACGCCGATAGTATTGTCTCTCCGGTTCCAAACCAGGGCGAGCGTCGGCAAGACCGATCCCGTTTCAGGAAAGCAAAACCACATCTCCTCTGCGAGAGGGTTCTTCACTACGAAACTCCTACCGAAGTTTGTAGTGTCGAGATTATTCGCGAGGAAACGCTTCCACTTCTTGTCGATGACGCTCTGCGCGCTCTGCCCGTTATGGACTATGAGATCATCCCCGGTGGCGACGAAGTGCTGCTCATTATTACGCAGCGGCGCCACGCACCTGTGTGCGAGGATTCCCGTCTCAGTGAAGATATGGAAAAACCTGAAAATGAACCGACCGCCGACATGCTGCATCCCCCAGGTGGCATTATCCTTGTAGATCACGAGGATATCTCGGAGCCGTTCAGCGTCTTGTATCACTCCCGCCTGAGTATCGTCCAATTCCTTCTCTCCAGCATCCTTCGTCGCGTCGGTCTGGTCCCAACTCGAAGGCAACGCGCCAGGATCTGCAGGGTGACTCCACTTCACCATGTGGGGAGAGACCGTACCCCCCTTAGTGACATAGAGCGCCACGAGGAACGACTTGAAGGATCGTATATAGCGCATCCGGTCCGCAGCGGGCCAATTCACCAAATCCACGAGCTTCGTCGCGGCAGCCACGGGGTTCCAGGCTTGAGGCAAATCGACGCCGTTGGTGATAACTGGAATACCACCGAGAATATCGCCGTTCCAATCATCTGCGATCGTACCAGTGTAAGGCCCGCTTATACGAGTAATATCGGAGTGCGTAGCTCCGACCACAGTAAAAATACTCGCCAGACCTGTGTAGAGGATGAAGTAGTCCGTAGCTGTCGCGACGCCCTTCGCCCAATTGGGCGCGACGCTGGGGGGATCGAACACGAGAGAGTGTCCCGTGAACTTCAGGGCTTTGTTGTCCTGAAACCTCACGTTCTGCGCGTCGCTCCACAGTTCGGGAGGCAGCAAGTGTGCAGGAACGTCCTTGCTGGTCCCCCCAGCGCCAATATTATGAACCGGAATACGAGGCATCAGCGTTTCCGTCCCTTGTGCTTCTTCGCCCTTCGGGGCAGTTTTCCGCCGGGGTCGGCTTTGCTGAACTCGCGCCCGACCTTTTGGGGAATACCCAAGTTGGACTTCCCCGCAGCGGCGGCTCTCATAGCTTTCCGCTGTCGTTCACTGACTGGGGGCATCTTCAATCTCCCTTGTAGGTGCGATGATCTCTCCAGCTCCGGTTAGCGCACAGAGGTCGTTATAGGTCTTGGCGCGCTCCGGGTCTGTACCGTAGCGCCTTTTAATACTCCCGATCGAAGCGGCGTTGCACATAAACCATTCGGTCTCGGTCAGGGCCTTATCGTAGAACTCCGCGCCCTTCTGCTTGGCAATGCCGAGAAACTCGCAAGCGGACACTATAACCAGCACGCCGAGAAGCAACGTGAGCTTCCAAGTCATTTCTTCGACCCCGCCTTCGCGACGCCGCGAGAGACGACATAACTCCCCGCGCCGAGGAGTAGGGCCTGCAATTCCCCGCCAGTCAAGCCGAGCCCCGCATACTTGTTCACGAGAACCACGACCGCAGCGATGACGAAAACGTAGAACTCACTTGTATTAATACCGGGTTTCATAAGCTTTCTCCTTCACTTGTACGTCCAGGGCCAAGGCCTTGGCCGCCTGGGTACCTCGTCCAGATCGTCGAGGTGGACGAAGCGCTCCTCGTAAGGCCCGTGCTGCTTCATGCCTAGGCCGGGAAAGCCATAAGTCGTTGCGTCCGCGATAAGTTCATAAGCCTCCTTCCCATAGATGAGAATGTCTACTGCGTGCCCCGTAGTGTGTGGTCCGTCCCTTCCGGTTGAGGAGACCTTCTCGTTGTATCCGGGAG
This sequence comes from Acidobacteriota bacterium, assembly GCA_046757445.1. Taxonomy (GTDB): domain Bacteria; phylum Acidobacteriota; class UBA890; order UBA890; family UBA890; genus JBHHYG01. The sequence goes on along the minus strand of JBHHYG010000001.1, from coordinate 24,409 downwards.
TCCGAAACCCCGAACTCACCGGGAGCGCAAAACCCAGCCCATCGCGGAGGGACTGCAGCTGGTCCATGAACTCCGGTACAATCAGCAATTTCTCCGTCCCCCTACACCGCATCTCCCGAGGTGTGAAGTTCTTCCACCGCCATTGAGACTTGGGAAATTCGGACCAGTGCTCGAAGTGGACAGACTTGGTTAACATCGCGGCCTCACAGACGGCACCGGCTTACGCCCGAGCTTGCGCGCCATCTTGTTGATGTCCTCTGCGAGAGCCCTCCAGCGGAGGATTTGGTCAGTCCTCGGTTGCTGCCCCTTCCGCAAGGCGGTGCAAATCCGGTCAGTCAAGTCGCCATAAATGCGGAGGTCCGTCCTTATCCGGGCATTATAGAACTCCGTCGCGAGTGCCTCGTGTTCCCAAATCCAGGTCCACCGTGGGACGGGAAGGGCAAGCGACGCCGCGGCAGCATAGAACAGCACAATGCCGCCGGCGACGTTTTTGAAGGTAAGCCAACTCGGGCGTTTCGCCATATCAAAGTTCCGTATTGGGGGACCAAGTTAGCCCGGACGCTACTAGACAGATCGCACCCCTTCCTGGAACATAAGAGATAATCGTCCAGGTGGTGCGTTTAGGATTGGCAAACACTTCAGTGACCCAGTGTCTACCTCCTTCCGCTAGTCCTGTCGTCTCGCCGATGAAGATGGTCACCTCCTTGAAGTTGCTGAGCAGCTTGGCGGCGAAGGAGTCACGCGTTTCGTCCCAACAGGCCGCAGCAGCGACCGGTGACGAGAGCGTTAACAGAACTGCAGTTGCGAGAGCTACCCACTTCATCACCGGGCTTATTCCTCTTCGTCAGGGTCGTCGCCTTCTTCGTCGCTGTCCGTCATTTTGTCGGCGCAATGAACCAGAACGGGGTCCACCACGTCAACGCAGTCGGGGAGCGGACCGAACTCGACGGGGTTTCCTGCCCTGTCGAGAACGGGGTTTCCTGCCTTGTCGGTGACAAAATGCTCATTGGCAAGAACGGTGCCGCCGAGTGTCAACATGAGGGCGAACAAAAATGTGATCAAAGTTTTCATGGTCTTCTCCTGAGTTCAGCGGGCCACACGGCACTGAGCTCTTCCGGCGTGGCCGCGTTGGTGATTTGATTGTTGACCGCTCCAAGGTCGATAGCTTCGACGACGGCACGGTCAGAAGCGGCCTTATCCGCGTCTACCGTGCGTCCAGCGGAGCGTGCTCGCGCCTCTTCACTCGCTAGGCGTGACACTTCACGACCCTTCACGTCCTCAATGACCCGAACGTGGATTTTTCGGGCCTTCGCCATGTTCACTATGGGCGGGCCGACACTAGGCTTCTCCAGCGCATCTCGGAACTCGTGGTGGTGGAGAGTGCCTGTAACAGAGTCAAATCCAGGTATGTCGGAGTCCTCGACAATCTCAACGCCGGTAGCATCGCTGGGGACAACCTTGGCCTGAACAGCCGCGAGCGCCTCGGCTTCCGTCATACCCCTAGCCATTAGCGTAGCGAGGTAGCTCTGAGAAGGATGTACGATGGAGACTCCACCGTCTGGCCATCGGTAAACGATCGCTTTCATCACTGATCTCCAAAAGCCACGGTATGGACAAGACCAGTACGGGGATCTCTACCAGGCGGGTTAATCGCGCCGGTTGCCTCGTGCGCTCTGACGACGTAACTCCCTACGAGAAGGGTCTCCACACCGTACGCGATCAGCACGTCGTCGCCCCCATTGTTACCTATGTTCCGTCCCGTGCCGAAGGGCGCGTAGTCTGCAGTAGCAAAGTTGACGGTCAGATTCACGGTCCAGTTACCCACGCCGTTATCTGTTATGCTGGTAATGCCCTTGTCCGGCCCCTGAAGCACTCCTGCGACAGTAAATTGACCGTGAGCCTTTGCGGCGTCTTCCGTAGCTATGTCGTTCGGAAAGACAGTCTTGACAATGCCTGCCGTGGCATCATAGATCGGTATCTTGTCAGCAGCCTTATCAACACTGGCCCCTAGCGCGGTCAACAGGTCGATCACTTTCAACAAATTGTCCGGTGTGATACTGCGTGCCGCGGCAGCAGTATCATCATAGATAGAGAGCTTGTCTGCGAGCGCCGGAGCCGTGAGCGCCGTGAGGACGTTGATAATCTTCATCTGGTTCTCGAGGGTCATCTTCCTCTTGCCAGGAACACTCACGTCCTCGATGGCGATTTCGTCCCCGACCGCTGGGACAGTCTCCGCAGTCAGCCCTGCAACGTCGAGATCCGCGTTCCCGCCCGCCGAGACCAGGCCGGTGCCGACTCCAAGCGCCGCGAGCGCACCAAGTCCCAAGGTGCCCTCGTGGACAAGCTTCCACTCAGCCCCATCGGACATATAACCCTCGACTTCGTACTGGGCACTCAACGTCCGAGTTGCTGCTCCGTTGATCGTCTCAGCACCATTCCCATCAACAGTAACAGCGTTCGCGCTGGAGTCGGACTTCATCACGAGGACGGTATAGCCCGCAAACACAGTACTCAGCAGCGGCAGCGTAGCCGTGCGGGCCGCAGCCGTCGCGTCCATTCGGATAAGCGCATTCTCATCCGAGGCGAGAATAGTGTAGTTTGCGACCTTTGCCGCCGCCGCGGCGGAGAAGCGGAACGCCCTCGAAGCGTTCGGGAACGTTGACTGAAGAACGGATTTAATCAGGCGAAGATGGTCGTCCCCTTGACCCTTAACGTCAGTCCCAGGAGGGTTGCTCGAGACAAGATCGGATACAAAAGTGCCAACTTCGAGACCCATCAGTCCGGCCCTCCCATGATGTAGCGTCTTCCTTCGTGCGCTCGCGCCTCATTCTCCACGAGCAGGTCATTTGCACCTCGCTGCGCCATAGACTGGAAGAGGGGGAGCCCTTCTTTATCGCGCAGTCCCGAGGCTATCTTAATCCCCGCCTCTCCAATCAACAGCGCGTGGGCGTACTTCAGCCATTGATTTTCGATGTTTGAATTGAGCACCGTATCCGTCTTGTAGTAGATTTGCTTAAGAGTATAGACCGCATCAGGCGTTGGAAAAACGCGAAAGTACTTCACATCAAGTGCGTAAGCCTGCGGCGCGCCGCTGCCGGGTAGCTCGTCGCGGAGGAACTCAAGGTCGTCCTTAGCGAGCGGCGTCCATACGTCCTCATCGGCAACCCCAGTTGCGCCGTTAAAGTAGTGCAGGGCGTCCTCCTCATACTCTCGGAGGAAGTCGGAGGGAACCGGGACGCGCTCTTCGTCCTTCACCGTGCTCGCGCTCGCGACTTCCGTGAGTAGAAACCACGGCAAAGTCGCGCGGCGCTCGAGTTCCGATTGCACAGTCTTCAACGCAGTTATGATCTCCGTCGCGAGGTCGGTGCGAAACCCGAGACCCCGTTGCACCTCCGTCACTGCTTCATCCCGAGTCATCTCGACCCCTCCTTATCCCATGTGCCACCGGCTGCGCCTTCCTCACTCCAGGCGCCTGCAGCCGCAGCTTCCTTCGCCCATGCGCCGGCGGCAGCGGCTTCCTTACTCCAAACCCCAGCCAGCATAGCTTCCGGCGCCCAACCGTCCATGAGCATGGCTTCCTCCGCCCAGTGGCGTGTAAAGTGTTCTGGCTTAGTAACGAAGCTCCGATAGCGAAGCACCCTTTCTGCGACGGTCTCGTCCGCCCGAGTGAAGAAAGCTCGACCCTCCGGTAGATCGACGAAGACCTCGGGTGGTATCTTCGCATCGAACCAGACAAAACTCTGATATCGCAAACTCCGGCCCGGGAAGTGCTCGTCGGCCCTCGTGACGAGGATGCTGCCTTCCGGCAGTTTCGACGGCGGTTTCCTATCGAAGTCGATGAAGGACTGGAGTTGATCAAGACGTCGAACATCCCTGTCGGATCTCGTGAATACTTGCCGCCCTTCAGGAAGAGCAATCGGCGCGTCGGGGATCTTCCTATCGTAATCGACGAGGCTCTGATACCGCCGAGATCGTTCGGCGACTGGCGCATCAGCGCGAGTAGCGACTTGGCGCCCTTCCGGAAGTGCCTCGGCCTCAACCGCAATTCTCCGGTTGAAGTCCGTGAAGGTCTGGTAGCGAGTCCGGTCGGCGACGATCGCATCTGCGCGAGTGAGTACACGTTGCCCTTCCGGCAGTCTAGTAGACGCAATCTTCGCATCGAATTGAGCGAAACTCTGATAACGTCTAGTTCGTTCAGCGACTCGCTCGTCTGCGCGGGTGAACGCCTGTTTGCCTTCGGGCAGTTCTTGCGGCGGGGCCGATATTCTCCGGTCATAGTCAACAAGGGACTGATAACTACGGGACGCTTCCCGGACGATTCTGTCCGCTCGGCTGAGGAGAGTCTCGCCCTCCGGTAGTTTGGTAGATGTGATCTTTGCGTCGAAACCAGCAAGGCTTTGATACCTTCTTGCTCGTTCGCTAACGTTCTCGTCGGCCCGCGTGATAGCCGTCTGGCCTTCCGGCAGGGCTGCAGGCGCGGGCTCGACAACCGGCGGACGCCCGGAGCGGAGGAACGACTGGTACCACTCCGGGTGCCGCCTGCGTTGCCAATATAGGTAGTCGCCAGACACACGCCAGGACTCCTACTTTTATTCTTCCCAACCGATGCCATAAGTCGAGCCGTTGGCATCGACGCCGACGAGGTTACGACAGGAGAGAGACGCCGTCAACAGGCCGAAGGCGACTTCCCACTCCATCCCCGGTGGCAAGACGAGGATGCCCAAGCCGCCGTGCGCGTTCCACGCAGTAAGGAAGAGCGCGTCTGGCGTCGCAGGCAGCACAGGCTGCGTCGTGGCGTAAGTCGTGAAGAACGAGGTGAGCGGAGCCGCGAAGCGCGGGTTATGCGCCTCGACACTCCCAGCAGTTCCTGCTCCTACGCCCGCCGTCGTTGGCCGGACCCATCGAGTTCGATAGGCCGTACTCGCAACTAACTCCCCACCCCAGTTAACCATGCGGACCTTTGCCAGGTCACCGCTGGTGTCCCCTTCGAGTGTATAGTTGTCGTCGGTGAGGGACGGCGTAAATGCGTCCACATTACCAGAGTATCCTGGCATCTTATCCTCCTAGCCCGAAGGCTTTTTCCAGTTGTCGTCGCTGTGCTTGAGCTTCGAGTTGCCGATCCACGAACTTGCGCCACGGGACGCAACCTTCTTTCTTCGTCCGCTCTACACAGCTAAAGCAGACGTAGTTATCGCAGCAATAACACCAACCACCCTTCTTCCGCCAGTCTGCTAAAGTCATGATCTTCTGGCAGTGGTTGCAACCCTTTACGTCCGACTCCTCCAGCGCGCCACCGCTGACGCGGTTGTCATTCTTGAGGTATCCGACGTGCTGTTTTCCAATAATTCTTGTCATGGCTGAATTACTGCCCTTCTCGATTGAATCAACTCATCCGCAACCGCCGCCGGCTTGAGCGAAGCCCCGACAGTGGCCCATGCAACCTCGCCAATTGTCCAACCCATATCCACCGAGGCCGCCCCCGCCTTGTCCGAGCCAAGCGCCGAGCCGTCAACCACATCAATATTGTCGTACCTCTCCGTTTGCGTAGCATCGGGGGTTCCCGCTCCTCCGCCCGCGTGACAAACATTGTCCACAACCAACTCCCCCGTCGCGGAAGTAACGGTGACTGAGGGCGTGAAGCTTTCGCCGCTAGCCGTCGCGGCCGTTCCAACCGGCGTGGTCTGATCGACGCCCGTGTACAGTCGGGCGGTAACGGCCCCGACAATCTCGGTCGTAGTGGCAATACGAACCGTCTTTCCGAGCCCGGTCACCGGGCCGACGACGTGAAACAAATCCGATTGAGTGGCCCCGCCGAAGTTGGTGCTGCCGATCAGAGTTCCAGTTTTCTCATCCGGTCCCGCAGGATCGAATGTGACGGTCGTGGTGCCTGTAACGTCGCTCGACAAGGAGGCGATCAGACAGCGATCCGCTCCGTCGATGTCGATGCTGAGGTCGATCTGCGTTACGCCATCGCCCGAATCGACTGCCACTCGAACGAAGGTCGGTGCCAGCACGAGCGGCGGTGGGCGGTACAGTAAAAAGCCGACCGGGAAGATAATCTTGGGCTGGCGTCGAATGAAGCGCGTCATGGAACCCACTCGCACGAAACGCCAATACGAGGCGGAAAAACGACAACCTCGCGTTCTTTGGGCGTGCCCGCCTTAATAGTCTTGCGGACCATCTTGAAATTTGCGGTGAGAGTCTTGTCGATCCCGATATTCCGCCCTCGCACTTGCACAAGATCAGAACGCCCCCGCCGGTGTATTCGTATAGTCACACGCCGAGTTGATAGCCCACGCAGCCGCAAGCCCTTAAATTCTAACGTCTGGTCGTCATAAGCGATGGTGACGACCGAGCGGCCGCCGAGATCACAGGAGGCTATTCGACGGCGGATGATCGCCATTTCTCATTCCTCCTCTCCGTCCTCCGAGAGTTCCGCAAATTCATTGGAGCCCACAATCTTCTTGTCCGTCATACGGACTCCCATCTCGGCGGGGAACTCCTCACTCGACCCATCGGGCGGGACTTGAAGCATCCCGACCGAGCCCTGGATGGTGACAGTGACTTTCTGCCCGACCTTGAACTTCTTGATCTCCTCATCGCTCAACTCGAGCACGATCGCTTCAGGTCGATGGGATCCTTCGTGCATTTCCGCCAGATGCAGCGCCATCTTAGATCTCCACCCTCTCGACGACCATCATCTGGAGGACGAGATCGTCCGCGGCGGCATCGACTGCCGCCTTATCGAACACTCGGATGATCGAACTCTCCGGCAGGATGAGCCGAGGCATCGCGGAAGAAAGATAATCCGCGTCGCGGAAGGCCGTTAAGTCCGCTACGTCTGGGGCGAAAAGGTAATTACGCGTCAGGCTCGCCGCCTGAGTGACTCCGTGGCGCACCTGCGCGATAATGTCCCCGGCGGCGTCCTGGATTTCCAAGGCGACCTGCCGGTTGCCCACAGTCGCGGTTGTGGTCAACTCAGCCCAAAGGCTTAAGATCTCCCAAGTTGTATTGGCTGGAACGGTAAAAGTTTTGTCGCTGTCGTTGAGCGCCTCATCGACTTGCAATACCGGCTTGCCGACGGCGCGGTTAAGGAGCTGACTCGAGAGGGTCTCGACGTTCAGCGGCCCTACTGCTGGAGGGTTAGTGGCTGCTACCATCGTTCATCTCCTTGGACGTCTATACCCCCCGGTTGACGGATTGTCAACCAAGGGGTACAGACCGCCTACTTAGGTGCTGGTACCGACGAGCCCAAACCAAGAGGTGCCATCGCAGAAACAAATGGCACTCTCGTTCTGGAGCAGGCTGGCGACCAGCGCCGGAGTGTCGTCGTTTATGGTGATGGCGAACGCGCCACCTCCACTATTGGTGATGATAAAGACGAGTCCATCGCTGAGGGCCTCCGCCGGAAGAACGACCGTCCTCACGGCTCCTCCATTATTCAGGAACTGCAGTGGCGGATCGTCCGCTACCAGCGTCAGCCCCGCAGCGAGGGTCTCTGTACGGCTCCTCAGCTTTATGTTCTTCATGAACATATCTTTGAGGGAGCCGCCTTCAAGGTTTCCTTGTCCCATAACTTCCTCCTTTCCCGGCGCCTAGACGATGTTGCCGACGTAGCCGCAGGTCAATCCGCCCATGCCGACTTCAAGACCGGCCTCTGTGAGCCACTGCCCCTTCTGGGTGTCTTCGTCGTTGCCCTGGATGTTGTCCTTGAAGGAAGTATCACGCCCCCTCAATGGACGCCACCGGACGACACTGAAGTCGAGAATGAACATCGAGTTCTTATAGAGACCATGCCGGTTGAGCAGCGGGTGAGTCCGCATGAAGAGACGCCCTTGCGGCATGATGAACTCTCTGAAGTTCATGCCGAACTGATTGATCACGCCGCCGAATTGAATTTGCGTGTTCGTGTCAGTCTGGATCATGAGGTTCAGAGCATTGAGCGCCGCGTTGCCGCAGAACCCAATCCTTTCATCGCCGGCGCGCGAGTCGAAGTCGAACACCGGGAAGACGGCATTGAGGAAGTTCGTCACGTTCGTCGCTGCGAGGATCGTCGTGGTCGCACCGGGGATCTGCTTCCTCAGCCCATCCATAGTGCGGAGGGGCTTACCGTTTTCCCCAGTGACTTCGGATTGCTGACCGTAGAGGATGGCCAACTCGACGCCTCTGGCGTGGTCGAACGCCTTGCGCTTCTTGTCGTTCTTCAGCGGATCGCCCGTTCTCGTGCGAGTCACCTTCGCCGTGTTGGTGAGTTCGTAGGGCGTCTTGAAGATCTGACACTTGTTCGTGTACTTGATCGGATTTCTCGTCACCGCCTTCGGCGAGGGCGTGCCTTCGGAGTAGGCTGAACCGATCAAGAGCAGGAAGGAATTATCGGCAATCGCCGCGGCAGTCGTACCTGACGCACCGCGCTTCACGGTGAATGAAGTCTCGCTGATTGCCGTGACCACTTCGATAACCTCGTTGACGAAGGTGGCAGCATCCGCCGCCGGCTCCACCAGCAACAGATCACCGGGCTTCAGGTGAGTGGCGACTCCCCAGACATTTGCGGGAAGCGTCGCGGTCGGGTCAACGGAGTCGACAGTGACCACCGTATCCGCCGCCCCAAGCGCCCCTGCCACCTGAAGTCGGACGAGATCGTTCGGCTCGTCCCACCAAGAGAACTCAGGATCATCGACCGACTCCTTCTGCACCCTCGCCATGAGGGCGAAGATGGGCGCAGTGCCGTTCGGGTTCCTGAAAAGGATCATTTCGCGGAAGTTCTTGGGGCGTTCATCGGTGCCCCAATCACCAGTTCCGCGAAGTCCCGCTACAGCTGCCATGATTGGCTACCTCCTTAGCTTAGAGTTCCTCTTCATCATCAGGCTCATCGAAAAGTTGTCGGTCAGCCTGCTGCATGGGAGTTTCGGACGCCGGAACAGCGGCCCCCGGAGCGCCTGTAGCCGGTTGAAACGGAACAGGCGGCGGTGCTTCCTCCGGCGGAGCCGTGGGCTCTACCGGGATCTTCAAGGCGACCATCGCCTGGGCACCAACATCGCGTATAAATTCCTCCGCCGTAGCGGCGGGGTACAGTTGCCTATACGCCGCCCCAAGACGAACGACTGTCTCACGATGCTCCACAGGATCGAGTTGCGTCCAAGCCTCGAAGAATTTCCCTTCGTGGCCGTCGGCAGCTTCTCGCGCTTGCAGGGCCGTGCTGATGGCATTTGGCAAGGCTTGCCAAATGTGTCCGATCGCTGCTGTCGTAGCGTCCATGTAAGCTCGCGCCATGAGCCGAGGAATTACAGCCTCGGCGCTAGTCTGGAGCTCTTCCACCTCTTCTTCACTCAAGGCATAGTGCTCTTTCGCAAGGAGGTCAATCGCCTCATCACGCCACTTGCTATAGGTCTCCTGCAGCTCTGCAGGAGTCAGCTCAGGAGGCTGTTCGACCGGCGTAGGCTCGGGAGGTGGAGTTACTTCCTCCGCCGGTTTGGCAGCGGGCACTTCCGCTGCAGGAGGAGCTTCTTCCGCGGGAGGAACTTCTGCCGGAGGCGGCTCTTCGCCCGCAGGCGCCTTAGCCGGTTCCGGTGGAGTCTCTTCCGCAGGAGGTTCCTCTGCAGGTGGGGCCGCTGCCTCAGGAGGCGCTTCCTCGACGGGAGTCTCGTCGAGGTCGATCGCCTCCTCAGGTTCCTCTAAGAAGCTCTCCATCGAACTCTCGTCCGGCGGGGCCTCGGGAGGAGCCGTTTCCTCGGGCGGGGTTGCCGCCTCGGGAGGAGTCTCGGGTGGAGTTTCCTCCGGTACTGCTGCTGTGGGTTCCGCCTCAGTCGGCGGCGCTTTCGGCTTTCGTGCCATCTTCCTGCTCCTTGCAAGCGTCGATTACACTCTGAGCATCTTCTAGTTGAGATGCAGGAAGATTGAGCAACCACTTGAAGGCAGAAATCTCGCCCTTTACATACTCCTGGGCTCCGGCTTCGGACATATTCGCCAAGGGAGTATCTACGACCGCGTTGATCTTATTTTGGATGTTCGCCTCAATAGTCGCCTTGAGGAACTCCCAAGCCTCCGTGCGCTCGAAGGCGGAGAGGATGTTCTTGGTGCGGATCGCAAGAGAAAGGCGCTCATCCATTATGTCGTCCCCAGTCCGCTAATTTGGCCCGGCTCCGGCACACGAGTCAGATCGCGCTGCGCGCCCGGCCCAGGCACCACATTCCCCCGCTGCGCCTGTTGGGCGAGTAGAGCATCGGGTTGTACTTGGATCTTGAATTGATTAATGTTCTTCAACCCCGCGATCTGCGCCACCCAGGCAAAAATACGGCCAAGATCATACTGCGCGAGGACTTCGGGAGTTTTCGCCATCTGGGCGAGCAGCTCACGCCACAAGTTCGCTTGTGCGAAACGGTCAATGGGCAGCGTACCATCCACAGGCACAAAGTCGAAGAAGCCCTGAATATCGCCCGGCGTGACGTTGACGAAGGATTGCCCCGCCTCCAGGGCGAGGTCGCCGACGACTCTGAACTTCCGATCGGTGTCGAAGTACTGCTGCGAGTTCTGTACCAGCATCGTGGACATTGGCGTCCAACCCATCGCACTGAAGTATTCCGCCACGGTCTTGAGACGGTTGATACCGAAGGCGGTGGAGCTGCGGACCTCAGTGGCAGTCTTGCGCCCACCCTTAGCGCCTAGAAGTCCCAGGATCTGGTCGCTCACCCCCAATGTGCGCTGACCGAGCTCGAGGATGGCCTGAAGGTCGCGCATGTGGTTCTGCGTAATGTCCACCACATTCAGCTGTGTCAGCACGGTCCGAACGTCGGTGCCATAAGCACTCGGCTTCAGCCGGATCGCGCCGCCGGGAAGGGGGTCCTGGAAGTCCTTCATCACGATCTTCGAGGGATCGACGACAAACTGATCATTCACAGCCTTCCGCACATTATACAGGTGACTGTTGATCAGCCAGTCCAGCGTCCTCTGGATCGGATCAAGGACTTCGGGTATTCCCCGATTGACGATCGAGTAGCCTTCGGGCTCAAACTCAATAACGTGAAATGGGAAGGAGTCGTGCCAGGCACCAAGGGGCTGCGCACCAAGAACAAAGGTGAAGTCTGAAGTAACCGTGAACACCCACTTCTCGGGGGAACTACCGCGGCCCAAGTTCCAATTCTTCGGGATGAGTTCGATGTAGCACTCATAAATCTTGACAATATCGGAGGCTTTCTTGTCCCTCGTATTAGAGGTGAAGAACTCATCCGTGTCGGGAAGCTCCAGTTGTGCACTGCCCGCCTCGCGCTCCCCGACCGTGCCCCGCTGGCCCGGCTTGAGAAGTTTGAGGGTATCCGCAATATACATCCCCTGGTCGCGTCGGCGGAGCATCTCGTTCCAACCGAGTTCGTTGTAAACGGCGCAGAACTCGCCGTCCTGGAAGCGCCAGAGAGGCACTCTCGGGTCGGGGTGGAAGTCGAAGGGGCGAACATTGTAGAGCCGGTTGCCCACATAGCCAGGGACTCTGTTAGTCACCTTGCGCTTCTTCATCCTCCCGGTGGGGATCGCACCGAGAAGAAGCTCCTCCTCCTCTACGATCTCCGCGATTGTAGACTCGCGCTTCTCCCAGTAGGTGCCGACGACGCCGACGCCATACTTCCCTCCGTCGAGCAGCCAAATGTAGAACGGCACAAGCATCCGTCCCACCTGCACCTGGTAGTCGATAAGAGCCTCCATCGCCTGGACTTGCTGCTCGGACTCTCCATGACGGCCTGCAAATTGAAGCACCGGCGTCCGGGACATAAAGACGGTCGTCCAGTAAGTGTGCGAAGCCATGAGAACGGCGTAGCTGTACGGGATTTGGATGGTGGTGTATTGGGGCTTGCCCGTGTCGCGGAGGCCCCTACGTTTCGCATCGACTGCGGTTTCGGGCAAGAAAGCGAGAGCTGCCTCTTCACTCTTGATCCACTTGTTGCGGCGGGACTCGTTCTTTCGCTTCGAGAACTGTACACGGTCGCGCACAGCATCAATAATCAGCTGGTGCAGCTGCGACTTGAACTTGATGTCGAGGGTCAGACCGGGCATCAACCAACAGACTCCACAGTGGAATCCTCATCTCCGAGCGCCCGATCGAACTGGCGCCGGAGCACCTGGATCGCGTAGGCTGTATCCCGCAGTTCCTGCGCGGACCAGCAGGCTGCCACGACGCCCTTCTTGGGGGTCTCTATAATCACAACCGACTCGAGATCGTCCGCGTTCTCCAGCACTCGAGCAAGGAGGACTTTGGGAGAAAGCCTGACGCCCGGAAGACGCGCGATCCTAGTCATGGCGACCCCCGCAAGTATTGGAGCGAAGGAATGTTCTCCTCGGCGGCTAAGATCTCCGCGTAACCGTCCTCGTCGTCGTAGCCGGAGCCCGCGAGCGACGCCGCAGCGACGGCGACCGCTTCGATGAGATCATCGTGAGCGACATCAGGATACGCGCGGAACTGGGAGACGAACTCCGTCTGGCCGCGCCGCACGAAAAGCTTACTGTTGGAAGCAATCCCGGACAGTCCGTCAACAATCCGGTCAAATTTCTTGCGCCTATCATCAAACTCCTCGATCACATAGTAGCGCCGCTGGTGGTCCATCGCCTGCTTCAGCAGCCACGAGAGTGTGCGCTGGTAGGCGGTAGATTCCACAAGAATCCTCCTCGGCTTCCACTTCGCCGCGAGGCGGAAAAATTCCATCACGGTCCAATTCGGCTCGTGCCCACGATGGAGCGTGTAGTCGAGCAGATAATACTCACCCGCGTGTGAGCCGACGATGGCGAAGGCCTCGAAGTCCTTACCGCGAAGGCCCTTAGCGACTTGTATGTCGCTCGGCGGCGGCACGGGATCGACAGCCATGTGGACTACCATATTCTCCGGTTCGAGGTCGTAGTATTGCAGCCAATCCTCGCGGAAGGCAGAAGTCTCCGGAGAGACCAGCTTGCACTCCTTCTCTCGGAGCCAAAGCGATAGTCGATTGCGCTGGATCGCCGCGTCCTTCTCCGCACGGAGCACCTTGCTGGGCCACCGCTCGGGCCAGGTGCTCTCCTGTTGCGAGATTGGCAAGTCCGCGGATGCTGGCGTCCAACAGCCGAAGGTCGCGGACTTCCACTCGGGATCGTTCACAGCCAAGGTGGACGCGTCTTCCTTATTGAGCGGGGTTTGAAGGAGGACCATCTTCGCATCGGGGGTTTCCGTCGCCGGAGAGAGGGACTCTTTGAGCGCACCGTAGAGGAGGTTGGCGATTTTCTCCCGCTGCTCGGCGGTAGCAGAGTTCTCCTCGTCGATAACATCGTCAACGACGATGAGATCAGGCCGGAAGTCGTCCTGATTGATCCCACGCACAGATCCAGTAATCCCCGTTCCCATTATCCAGACCGGATATTCATCTGCGCCGTGCCAGATTTCGGCCTCAACGTCCTGCCACTTCTTCCCAGGCCGGAGGCTGAACGTCTGTGCGAAGGCGCGATTATATTGCACCTGGCGACGGATCCACTTTACGCTGCGGATAGCGTGGCCTTCACTCTTGCCAACATAGAGGATCGTGTGCGCGAGACCGTAGGCGATGCGCTTGGCGGTGTACATGCGGAGGATCGAGGTCTTCGCCCCGCCACGGAAGACCCTGATATTGATGAGCCGATCCTCGGACTCCAAGAGCGCCCAGACCCTATCGTGGAACGCCGGGCTCGGCTGGCGCACGGTACGGGGGAAGTAAGTGCGGCAGAAGAGTTCGCTATCGACGGCGCAAAGCTCGACAAGCTCCTCTAGGGTAGGCTGCGCGATTGAGGGTTCAGCCATCTACTCTTCCCGAGCCATGCCTGTGCGGAGGACGCGCTCGTTCTCCCGCCTGATCGCATTCCGCTCATTTATGCGACGAGTTTTCTCCTTGCGCTCCCTTATGAGACGGTCACGCGTCTCTGCGCTAATGAGTCCGCGCTCGAACCGACGTTGGGGGGATAGGAGTTGACGGTGCTCGGGGGATCTCGCTCCCACGATAGCTCCGATGATACTCTTCTTCTTAGGCACTACTGCCTCCCGTTCCAGATATGAACGCCGAAGGCTTGGGCCGGTACTTCGTGCGGATGGCGCGCAAAGCAGAGGATCTCTGGGAAAGGCGTGTCAGGATCGAACCACATGACGACTTCAAGAACGGGATAATCCCAATCCGGCCCAAAGACGCTGCGAAGAACGGGCTCGTAGAGCTTGCGAATCTGCCACCAGGCGTCGCTCGTGTGCCGCAACTTGATCTCGACAATAGTGACCCTCCCGCCGCGGATATCGAGAATGAGCCCATCGGGCTGACACCAAAGAGGACCGTCGTGCGCCGTCCAGAAACGGAACCACGGCGCAGGAATATACTGGTCGGGATAGTGCGCCAGGAGGCGCTTTTGGCACTTCTTCTCGTATGCCAGACCACGACCTCTCGCCCCTTTTCTCCAGGTGTTCTTTGCGAATGAGGGCGGTAGCTTTGAGTACTCCGCCCGGGAGACGGTGCCTGCGGGCCGGAAACTAGCCGGGGGTGGGCACGGTCGGGGCCTCAACATCCTCGGGTTCCTCCGGGACCGAGTTGGCGGCACGCATCCTTGCGCGGGCGCGCTCAAGGAGCGCGGGATCTGCGCCATTAATGACGAGAGTGTTGATGGAACGATTGTCGTCGCCGCGCCGACTTCCGAAGCCGAGGGCCTTGAGAGCCATATCGGCGGTCTCGCGGACAAGCGTCAGTCCCAGGGTCTGCCGCTCGGACTCGATGCGCTCGTTGAGAACCTCGACGGAGAGATGGGCGAGATCCTCGACTTCTTCGACAATCGACTTGGAGAGGGTCTCGTTGTGCTCGGCGCGGCGCCGCGCTTCGTAGTCCTTGAAGGCATCAGAGTTCCGCACCAGGGACAGATGCTGCTCACTCACCCCCAACTCCGCAGCCAGGTCCTTCATCAGGCCCTCGGGGTGTTTGAGGCACCAGTCGACGATGTACTCGTGGCGGTAGCTCAATCCCTTCTCCGTGATCTGGTGCTCGGCCATCAGATCGGCCTCGCGTTGAAGTTGCGGATTTCGGCGGCGAGGAAAGTGCGTTGGGCGTTGATTTTCTCGTTAATGTGGCGAGGCGGCGGGAGGTGTCGGCGCGTGTGGTTGCGGAGCCAGCGCGAAGCTCTATCGAACTGAACGTCCTGCAGGGTGCGGGTGCCTAGCTTTGCTTCTTCTGCCAACTTGTGCGCCTCGCAGTGTGGTATAGGCTCTCTCGCCGTTGGCGGGGATTGTGCGCCGGTCGGGGCGTGGATGTCAAGGAACTAATGGGGGGACCAGCGACTATGGCGGGGAACCCCGGGGTACCTCCTGCAGCGAAACTTCGCGAGGGGTGCTAGAAGGGGGAGCGCCCCGCGATGGAACGGGGGGGCCGCCGGGGTGGACGGCTCCGCTTACATGAACGAGCGCTCACACACGCGCCCCGACCGCCGCCGCGCCCACGCGAGCAACATTGTTGCGTTCTCGATCAGGCCGGTCGAATTGTGTTGACACGCCCAACCCCCGTGGTATGGTGATGATGGTCCCGCGTCATATGCGGGACTCGTCCGGTAGATCGCGGGCGCGCGCCAGAGGGTCGTATTCGTCCGGCGCGTCCGAGGCTGGTTTCCGGCGGCACGAGGTAGTACTCGTGCAATCCTATCAACCCTAGATCATGGAGATCTATCATGGCGAAAGCCACAGAGCCTACGGGCGCAACGCCCGAAACCGAGACCAAAAAGCGAAGTACTGTCTGCACGAAGGTCTATATTACGCCCGATGGCGAGTCTCGGACCGCGAGGCCTGACGCGATCGCGTTAGAGTTTCGTTTCCACGACGGGCCTGACGGGGCGATCAAGACCGTTCGCAGATACACTCTTGGCTCGGATCCGAAGGATATGGAGCTTTGCCAAGACTGGTTTGGGCGCTCCGAGAAGCGCGGAAACTGGTACGCGGGATCCAAAGGCAACGCCGCGCTTGCAGTCGAGATGTATGACAATGGCGCGGAATTGCTCGCGGCGGGCGAGTGGTCCGAGCGCAAGGAAGGCGTCGGTCCGACCCCGACAATGGTTGTCGAGGCTATCGCGCGGGCGCTCGAACGCGCGGGCGAGGCCGTGGACGACGAGCGCCGGGCGGCGATCAAGGCCAAGATCACATCCGACGATAAGGAGGAGCAGAAAAAGCTCCGCGCGAACGCGCTTGCCAATCCGGCGGTCAACGCCGAGTACGAAGCCATCAAAGCCGAAAAGGCGCAGGAGCGTGCCGACGCGGCGGCGGAAAAGGCCGAAGGTGAAGGCGCGGCCCTCACAGGCTTCTAATCCGACGAAACTTGGAGGGGGCACGATTGCCCCCCTCCATCCCTTCACCTAGCGAGGTGGATCATGTATTACGCTGTTATCCACGATACCAAAGACGGCGGGCGAGCGATGGCCGTTTTCCCAGACCGTGAAGAATGGAAAAAGGCCAAGTCCCGTCCCGAGGGAGCAACACATCAGCCTAACGAGGAGTTCGTCCAGTTCAAATGGATCGACTTCATGGCGAAAAACGACTACTGAGACCTCAGCCCCCGCAAGGGGGCTTTTTTTTTTGTGCTCGCGGCGCAAACCTAACCTCAGACGCGGCCGAAGGTGCACCCTCGCGACAATTCCCCTTGGTTGATGATTTGTCAACCCCGTGGTTGACCGCCGGACCCCCTGATACTCACCTGATATTGCCTGGTAGCCCTGGTTGTACGTCCCCCGGCCCGTCCCCGGCGGAAGTGTGACATTTTTATCTTCAGTTAATATATCATCATATATTTTATACTTAAAAGACCATACCCCCTGGAATAGGGCATTTGGCGGGCCACCCCCCGTACAAACAGCGCAACCAGGCAAAATCAGATGAGCTTCAGGCATACTCCCGGTCAACCAGCGGGTATAGCGCACACCCCGGATCCCCCTCCCAACACCCATACGCCCGCCCCGGCGATTTCACGGGGTCCACGCGCGCGAGCTTCTCCACCCCGCACCCCGACCGCCCCGGCGCGATCGCGTGCAAAAACAACAGGCAACATACGGTCAACCAGCTGGTATAGAACTGAACCCCCGCCGCCCACCCGAGCACGAACGAAACTAATTCGATTTGCTTGACGATTTATGTTGACAAATCGGCAAACCCCGTGGTACAATCCCGCGTACAATGGCAATGAAACCATGATCGAGCACCAACCACGGAGCACAAACAATGACCCCTACTCTATTCGATCAGGAAAGGGCGGTAGCTGAGGCATATTTCATTTGCCGAGGCGCGCCCACCCGCCTCTCGACGGCGGCCAAAACTAAATGCCGCCGCGCCATCCACGAGCAGTTCGGCGTGTGGATTTCCCTAGCAGGCGTCACCTCCGGGTGGCAACGAGCAAAAAACCGGATGCTGCGCAAAAGCGCACACCCAACATGGAGGTTTTAGCAATGACCCTTACGGCAAAATTCGTAATTGACCGCGAGACCAAAGGCGCCATCCGCTACGCCGAAATCGACGAGGACGGGATCGTCAAGGACTTTGATGCCGTAGTGATCGGAACGCTGTACATTCGCAAGAAGGCCCTCGGCGCCGACGTCGTCCCGCAGGCCCTCACTGTTACCGTGGAGACTGAGTGATGACAGACCTGATCGACCCTACAACTGACATATCAATCGAGCCCGCTTTCGTCGAGGGCGAACTTGCCGGCTGGCTGGTAATGAACCGCCAGACTGGCGCGCCCAGCCCTCTTCTGCACGGCCCTACAACCCTCGACGAGTGCGCCGCCTTCGTCAAGGGGATGCACGCAGTCTGGATCGGAATACGGTCATGAATACCTCACAGCAGACAAACGGAAAACTCCGGGAGGAACCTTCAATCATCCAACTCCTGGAGAGCACCATGCCAAACCCCCCTAGCGCCGACACGCGCACACGCGCAGAGGCCCCGGACGAGGAGGCCTGGGAACTCGAAGCCATAGTACTCCTAGTAGAGCGGAGAAGGTGCAAGTGCGGACGCACGCACAGCGTCCCCAACCCCGCCCTCATGACCCGGCGCCGCAAACGCACCTTCACGCGCTTCCGCCAGATGCGAATGGACAAGCTCGCGCCCGAAACAATCCTCCCCTACGACATCCCGCACGAGATCGTCCACATCGACACCCGCGCAAGCGCGTGCGAGCGATGCTTCCGCAAATACCTGCCCAACGGACAGGGCGAACTGTTCCCCAAGCCCAAACCGCCACCGATAGCGGAGCGCAAAATGGCCAAGATCGCCCCCATCTTCACCCCATTGAGTGAATTTTGATGAGCACCGACAAGTACATTCTCGACGGCAGGACGTCCATCCTCGAGCCCGATCTGATAAAGTGGGCTGAGTGGTTCGAAGCTAATCGAGGTGCCTGCAGGGTCGCTCGAGACGAGATCGGCGAAGCCGTAGTCTCAACGATATTCCTCGGAATGGATCACCAGCTCGGTGATGGTCCCTCGATACTGTTCGAGACGCTTGTGTTCGGCGGCTCGCTAGACGGCGAAGGGGAACGCTACTCCACCTAGGACGAAGCCGAGGCCGGCCACGCGAAGATGGTAGAGCGCGTGAGCAGCCTCGAGGAGCACCGGCCATGAAGAACTACAAGCCAATCGTCTACCAAATCGTCAGGAGGTTCTGGCGGCTACGTCCTCTAAAGCCGGGAACCTACCCTGCCAAGATCGTGAAGGAAGAGGACAAAGGAAGCCACATAGCCGTAAAGCTGAGGATAGAGCGATGAGCAAACTACGCCCGGAAACTGCTCGCCTGGAGCGCCAGCGCCGCAAGCTGCGAAGCGCGGAGACGCGGTGATGGGCATGGAGTTCACAGTGTTCTCCGTCCTATTGCCGGACAGCTTCGACCTTGACCGGATCAGGAAGGTGCTGCCCGACAAAACCTTTGAGGTGGAAGTGCGAGGCTACGACGAACAGAAGTTCAGCTGGAGGTTTTGGGAGTCGATAGCAGGACATATCGCAAGGGCCTTCCACCAGGAGATGACCAAATGAAACTCGGTTTCACAGGCACCCAACGCGGGCTCGACAGCTTCCAATGGAGCAAGGTGCGGGCGTATGTCCACGGCCTCGCCCCGGAGGAGTGCCACCACGGCGACTGCATAGGTGCAGATGCCGAGTTCCACGGCATCTGCAGAGGCTTCAAATTCAAGATCATCGTCCACCCCCCACTAAAACGGATCAAGCGAGCCTTCTGCAAGGGCGACGAAACTCTCCCCGCGCTCCCTTACCTCGAGCGCAACCGTGCCATCGTGGATGAGTGCGACGAGCTGCTCGCGTGTCCCTATGAACGGAGAGAGCAACTCCGCTCTGGCACCTGGGCCACGATCCGCTACGCTCGCAAGACAGGCAAGCCTGTCCGCATTATCTATCCAGACGGCTTCATAGAGGAGTAACTCCAATGCAAGACTACAGCTATCTCAACGACCCTATACTCGACAACCTCATCGGTGCCGAGCGTCGCCTTCCGAACAAGGCTGAATGGTGGCAGAGCGGAGGCTTTAACGGCGACGGGAAGGCCCCCCGGTGTGTGATGCTGGCCCTCGACGACGAAGCGGGGGGCGGCGAGTTAAGTCCCACCCACAAATTCTTCCTCGAAAGCGCAGGATTTACAAGCTACCTCGCTGCGACGAGATGGAACGATGCCCCTGAGCGCACCTTCGCCGAGGTCAAGGCCCTACAGCTACGGGCGATCGAAGCGCGCTTACGCTTCCACAATATTGTCGTGGTGCTCCAATCCACGAAGGAGGCTGTGCGATGAGCAAGCTACGCCGCCTAACCGAGGAGCTTCAGTCCCTCGAAGCGCAGGGCCTCATCGCCATTGAAGATGGCGTAATGACAATCCTCTCGCACGAAGAGGAAGTGAAGGGTCGAATACTGCAAACTGGCCCCTGGGGCGCCCTGCTCCTCATGGGCAAGCTAGACGAAGCAATCAAAGAAATCAAGCCCCCGGAGTTCCTCAGCGAACTGGGCGGGGCGATATATGGAAACCCAAAGGAGGACTAGCTATGAACCAGCACATGACACCCGAAGCAAAGGCAATCTACAACGATCTCATGGAGGCATCTAGTACCCCAAAGGAGGACAACGTGACTAAACTCCCTACAGAACGCACTTACAAGCGCGCCCCGGCGCAAATCCTCAGGGACACGATGGCAAAGCTCAAGCTCAACAAAGTCGAGCTGGCCACCGCACTCAGAGTCCCTGTCACTACTTTCCACGGCTGGCTCGCCAAGGGCAACATGCCCGCGCCCCTGGCGCTGTCCTGCGAGGCCCTTGTCGGGCGCACCGGCCAGCGCCTCGGCAACCCCAGACGGCTGTTCATCGTCAGCGTCCGAAGCGACAAAGCTGCAGCTTTCGCTACAGTGGCAAAGGCGCTTGAGGTCGAGATCAAGGACTTGGAGGTCTGAGATGGCTCTCGAGGTAGAAGTCAACATCAGCAACGTCGCTGAAGTCAAAATGGAGCGAAGCACTGGCGCGACTGGCAGTCAGTGGCTCACGCTTACTTTCCTCAACGACGCAGGTGTAATCCTCCAGGAGGTGACCGCCTGGGGGCCTTACGGAGCGGGGATGCCTAAGATCACAACTCCAGAACCAGGAGACAAACCATGACCGACGAGCACACTATCGCCATCGTATCCTTCGAGGGCGCAGTCAAGCGCCAGATGAAGAAGGTCCGCGAGGCCCTTCGTGGCGCCGACGAAGGCACCGAGTTCCACTTCGGAGTGGCCTGCTCGGGCAGAATACAAGAGGGCGACGTGAAGATCGCTTACACCCTCGGCGCTTCCAGCTATGACGACAAAAAGGTAACTGGTTCCGCCCCCGACCCCGTAGTGGAAGAGTACCTTCGCCGCATGGGCTGGAAGAAGCAGCACGAGCCCAAAGCGATCGGCTACGACGAGATACCCTTCTGAGGAGCACAATCCATGACCACCTTCGAGAACCCCTACCTCGAAGATTTCGAGGTCGAGCAGACTCCGCGTGGCGTCTTCGTGTGGGACAACGAAACGATCTCCTACTGTGCAGGCCCCTTCTCAAGCGAAGCTGACGCCGAAGAATTTGCCCGCGACCTCGCATCCGAGCGCTGGGCAGACAGGAGTCTAAGGAGATGAACGAGATCACACTAGGCATTTTCGAAGGCATCGAGATCTATATGGAGGCGGAACCTAGCCCCAATGGCCTCGTCTTGACGGTCGGCGAGATCGTGGCCGTCTCCGGCCCCCCGCCGAGCAAGGTGCAGTTCTTCCTGCGGAGCGGTAATGACCTGGACCGAGTCACCGACTTTCTCCGCACCAACTTCGAGGAGTATCGACGCTACAGGAGGTCAATATGAAGATCAAAACCATCCGCTTCGCTCACGGAGCGACCATCAACACGGGCAACTACTCAAGCCGCAAGTTCGACCTCGAAGCCTCCGTTGAACTCGACGAGGGCGACGACCACAACTCCGAGTTCGAGGGACTGCGCGATTGGGTATTGAAGACACTCGCAGTCACCATGCGGAACCAACTGGGGAGAGACCCCAAATGACCCCTCTCGAACTGCGAACGCACGAGGTTGTCGCCTTGGCGCGCGAGGCCTCTATCCGCGACAAGAAGCGCGAAGACCTTAACTACATGATCGAGACCCTCGCCACCGCCTTCGCCCGGCTAGAGCAAAAGCTCTCGGTCGGATACGTGCGGAGGGATCTGCCCCCCGTGCCAGGCCCTACGGGGGAGACGGGCCATGGCTGACGCACACGAGAAGGCTCTCCGCGCGGCGATTGATGCGTTCTTCGATTGCCCTGACGAGCCTCCATTCTCCACACCGAGGAGGGTCGAGGTTGCCATCGACGAGTACCTCGCCGCCCGCCCCGATCTCAAGCGGGTGCCGGCGGGGTGGAAGGTGGTGCCAATAGCTATGACACAAGAAATGGTGCTGGCCGGGATTAAGACCTGTCCGAATCTTGTTGGCATCCAAGTTATTCAGATTGTCGATGCGGCGCTCGCCGCCGCGCCGGAGCCAGAGGAGGGCTGAAAATGACTGACGCTACTAACCCACACGACGAAATACGAGAGGTCGTAGCGCGGGCAATTGATCCTTATGCTCAATGGGGATCGCAAGATACGGTGCCACCACACCTACGCCGATCATATGCAAATCAGAGGGGAGAGGCGCTAGATAAGGCCAATGCCGCTATCGCCGCACACAAGCAAGCACTCTACAAGGCGGGGCTGGTGATCGTGCCGGGGGAGCCAAGCGGAGAATTGCTCGGGCTTCTCTATGGTCCGTTTCTGTCCTTTGAAACAACCAGAGCTCGTCGCAGGGCTTATAAAGCCATGATCGCCAAGGCCGAGGAGGAGACAGATGAGAAGCACAGATGAATGGGCGCGTGAAGCTTTAAACTGCGTCCATGATTGGAAATACAGTCGGCGCCCTATTCGGCAGGATGACCTTAGCATCTCTGAAACACCCACGCGCGAATGCAGAAAGTGTCACCGCGAAGAACTTAAATGGGTGCCCAAATATGCAAAAGCCTACGCTCATGAATATCAGCCGTGGGAAGAAGCCCATGACTGAGATCGACGATTTGATCGTGCAACTTGAAGCGGCAGAGAGAGGAAGCCGGGAGTTTGACGAGAAAATCACGGCCTTATTGGGTGTTGCTAAGCAAGTAAAGCTTAAAGGATCGGATGTTTTATGGAAGTGGGCGGACGGAACTCTGCACTGTAATCCGCCTAAATACACCACCAGCCTCGACGCCGCGCTGCCGGGAGAAAACATCGTATCGACTACTAAGAGTGAACATGGCTGGGCTGCAACGAACCTTGACAAACACACGCAAGCGCAGACATTTGGCAACGCTCACACTGAAGCCCTCGCTCGACGCATTGCCGCCCTCAAGGCGCGGCGCGAGATGAAGGAAAGGAGAAGCTGTATGAAAAGTGCAGACGAATGGGCACTTGTTGCTTTGAGGCATCTAGGGCTAACAGGAAAGTTTTCGAGAAGGATAGCCGAGCAAGAAATTGCTGCCGTAATCCGCAAAGCGCGCAACGAAGCGCTGATGGAAGCGGGAGGCGTCATAGCCCTCAGTTGTTCCCACGCCGAGAAGATCGAAGCCATCAGGAAGCTCAAGGACAAACCCTAAGCGGAGGAGACCGTCGATGCCCGTAAGTAGCTACGCCCCCGAACTGCTGGAGCTATTCAAGGCCGGCGCGCAGAAACTGATCCGCATCCAGCTGCCCGATCCGCGCAGCGCCGCACGCCTACGCTTCCGCCTCAACAACCTACGCAAGGAGCTTCGACGCGAGGACCATCCGTTTGCTACTGTGGCAAACGGAGTACAGCTTGGCCTCGAGCGGCTCCCCGACGGGACCGCCGCGCTCGTCGCCAAGCCCGCAGACGACGACTTCCTCCCTGACCTCCGCCGCGCCGGAGTCGAAGTCACGGCCCCCCCTGCGCCGCCGGTCAAGGCAGAGGCGTCCGCCCCCGTTCCGAAGCGTAGGGGACAAAAGGCCCTGCAAGCGTACTTCGATCGAGAGGAGAAGTAGATGGACGATTTGACCGCACGCCTTGAAGCGGCAGAGAAAGGGAGCCGGGAGTTGGATGGCCGCATGTTCTGCTGGCGGTACAACTTCGTCTTTAACCGAGTGCAGATAGGATCGACTATTCAGCTATTCTACAATCATAGAGACGGTGCTGGGCAGGTCGCCACCGGATTTCCTTTCTACACCACCAGTCTTGACGCTGCACTGCCGGGAGAGAACATCACCTTGGCCTGTATTTATGACAGAGAGAAGGGCATTTGGCGGGCGGTTAATGAAGCTGACGGCATAGAGACATACGGCTTTGCGAAAACCGAGGCTCTCGCCCGACGCATCGCTGCGCTCAAGGCGCGACGCAAGCTGAAAGATTTGTATTGACATTTCCCAAACCCCGTGGTATCATACAATGACCATTGCAGGACACCATCATGCCAGAGAAACACGCGGACCCACCTGTGGAGATCACCCTCTCACTACCGAGTTCGCTCGTAGCGAAAGTGGACTTGCTCTTGTGGGACCCAGTCCGCAATCGCCCCAAGTACGCGGCTCGGAGCACATTGGTATCCCGCCTGCTCAAGGAATGGACCGAAGAGCAACAGGAGGAGGAAAACGATGAACGACAGAACTGACACAAACGGGACGAAGTTCCCCGATCCCGCCGACCTCACCCCGGAGGAGATGATCGCCAAGATCAACGGCTATCGCGAGAGGCTCCTGAAAGACAGAGCCAGCGTGACGGACGAGGAACTCGCATACAGCGTAAGGCTCTTGCGTGAGCACCGCGCCTCTTCCGTCGCCGCTGCGGGAAAGAAAAAGAAAGCCCCCGTCGTGCCGACGGCGCTGAGCGAATTTTGATGTGGGGGATC